>JBAXYC010000019.1:0-9761 GCA_037127615.1 bacterium
GTTATGTACGGTATGGGAGTCAATGCGTTGCGAGTAAATCTCGGCACCGACCGCGCTGAAGCTCAGAAGTTTTACAATGAATACTTCGAGACGTTTTCTGGTCTTGCTGCATATCTCGATCGCATCAAGGCCGAAGCTGCGCGAAACGGCTTTACTGAGACCTTTTTTGGGCGCCGCCGCTATTTTGAGGGCATTAAATCGAAGGTTCCATTTATCCGAGCTATGGCTGAGCGAATGGCGATCAACGCGCCAATCCAAGGCACTGAGGCTGATATTGTAAAGCTCGCCATGATTAAGGTTGATGAGTATATCGAGCGTAAAGATCTTCGTAACGATGTACGAATGCTCCTTCAGGTACACGATGAAATACTTTTTGAAATCCGGAAGGAAAAAGTCGACGAGGTTGCGGAAGAAATCAAAAAAATAATGGAAAATGTTGTGAAGCCAGCTGATATTGCTGGGGTGAAGTGTGTAGCCGAGTACGGAGTGGGGGATAATTGGAGCGAGCTCTAAAAAAGAAATAAAAAAATGTTTTATTTTTTACACGGAGACAATATGCACGCAGTGACCGAAAGGGCGAATGGCATTGTTGCGGATTTATTGAAGAAAAAACCAGATGCAAGCTTCTTTACACTGACAGATGAGAATTGGAGTTCAGAAAGTATTGACGAATATGTTTCAAGCCAAGGGCTTTTTGAGAATAAGTATATTGTGCTCGTAAAGGGAATTTTTTCAGGTGACGGCAGCTCGGCAGCAGATAAAAAAGTGCGCAAAGAAATTTTTTTGGAAAAGATTAAAGATATTGCTGCATCAACCAATGTATTTATCATAGCGGAGGGGATTGTCGACAAAACGACGCTTACAAAGATAGAAAAGCATGCACAAAAAATACAGGAGTTTTCGAGCGGAAAAGTTGCGCAAAGCTTTAAGAAAGATGACGGTTTTAAAATATTTGATCTTGCGGACGCACTGGGCTCACGTGATAAAAAAACGCTCTGGCAGCTGTATCGCAATGCAGTCGAAGCAGGGAAGGTGGCCGAGGAGATCCACGGCATTCTTTTTTGGCAGGTGAAAAGTATGGTGCTCGCAACTCGCAGCAAAAGTGCTGCTGAGTCAGGGCTGAATCCTTTTGTCTTTAGTAAGGCGCAGCGTTACGCAACCAATTTTTCTAAGCCTGAACTCGCAGTACTTTTGGAGCAGCTCGTAACGATGTATCACGATGCCCATCGAGGAATCCATGATTTTGAGACAGCGCTTGAGATATTTATTTTAGAAAAGATATAAAAAGGCCCGCAATGTGCGCGGGCCTGAGAGTTACAGGTGGAGCTATCGACGCAGCCACCGCATGATCGTAGATGATAGACGACAGCAACCAATGACGAAATTGGCGATCGGCAGAAGGATGTGAAGGAAGGATTCACCAACGCCGACATCCTCTTCGATGTTTTCAGTTAGTTTCATTCTCATAGAATTCAAGATTATAGTTTACTAGCCTCGTTCATAGTACTCCGTGTGGCAGGCTAGTCAACAGCTTTTATAACAATATCTTTATCGTTTTTTTATATTTATTTTATTAAAAATTTATCCTAGTGTACGAGTCTTGCAGGGCTAGTTGATTATCGGAGGAGCGCCAGTCGTGTTGAGGTAGTCGACAACATCCTTAAATGTAACGCAACGTACGTCGGGCTTGCCGCAGACATTTTCTGCAAAGGTTTTCATCGCTTCCCAGTACACGCCGTCATTCCATTTTGAGAAATGGTCGCCGATGACAAAAGGCCCGCGGTTGCCAGTGTAGCTCTCATTGAAATGATTCATATATGCTGTTTCAATTTCATTGTAGTATGTATTCCAAAGTGGAGTGCCTTTAGTTGTTTCCTCCTTCGCATTTGACTGGTGGTACCAGAGGTTGTAATCCATAGCGACGACCGGGTGTTGTGTCGGGCCAAGCTTTACTGTTCCAAGAGGGATATGCCAAACACCGTTGCTGTCTTTCGTCGGCCAGCCATCATTTGCTTCGACGCCGCTTGTGTCATAGGTATAGCTTGATTCACCGAGAACTTTATAAAGAGTGTCATTTACCCCAAGTTGTGGAGCGCGAAAGCCATGTATGCCGGAAAGAAATACAGGAGAAGGGATTGGCAAGGAAGGGTTGTTTTGCTGAACTGTAGACATCAAAGATGTGAATGCATCAAATTCATGTTTCCATTCATCGTGCGACCACGTGGATCCATTAAAGTGTCCCACAGAGTGAGAGCCGATTTCATTTCCTTCGTTAAAGGCAGTATTAAACTCCTTAACTCGAAGCGCAATGTCTGCAACGCTTTCAGAAAAACCAATATTTGAAGTGCCTGGAGGGTGCTGGGGAGGCAGATAACTATGAGCTGTATCTTGAGTAAGGAAATAGATAGCGTTAATAAAATATGTAAAATGAAGCGGCTTTCCCTCGGCTTGCATTTTTTGTTCAAACGCAAGCGTCTCATCGAGCATCTGTACGGATTTCGAACCGTCAAAGGAAAGGACGACAAACTGAGGTGTCGAGCTTGAGATTTTGTAGTTTATCTTAGGGGTAGAGATTGCAGAGACAACAGCTGCGGTGTATGGCAGCTGGCTATCCGAATTTTCATCAGTATCGCCATCGATGCTTATAGCTACAGCGGGCTTCGGAGCAGGGGTATTAATCAGGCGGGCTGCGGTGAAAGCGACGAGTGCCATTGTGGCGAACAGAATCGTTTTGTTGTATTTCATGACGAAACTATATCATGGATAAAATAAAAAGCCCGTCCTAGAGCGCCATCAGTTTATTTGCTATAATCCACCTATGAATTTTTTAGTATCTCGCATCCTTGGCACATGTCTCATTTTGGCTGCGAGCCCGATGATGATGGTGGCGCAGTAGGCGAGAAATAGTCAGTTAAAAAAGCACGGACCTGCTCCGTGCTTTTTTGTTGCACTCGACGGTGACGCCTAATAGCTAGCTCTGATTTTATTAAATACAGCCGCAAAGAAGGCGAGTGCGCCGATGATTGCAAAGACGAGCGGCACCAGCCACTGAGACGGTGCTTTTATTCTGGCATTTTCTGGATGATTGGGACTGTAGAGTACGGTGACTTGGGCGCCAACGTAATAGCTGGAGTCCGAACAGATGTTATTTGTAAATTGGTATTGCGTGCCATCGACACTAAATTCAGTTTGAGGGCAATATTGGTATGAAGTGTGGCCATTACTATGACTTGTCGTTATTTTATTTCCGATAATAACCCCCGTGGTTTCAACCGCTGTCGCCGTAAATATAAGAGTTGTTGCTATAAAATATATGCCGATAGACATGAAAATAAAACCGACGAGGCCAAGTAGGAATCTTGCTTTCGGGCTGGCGGTCGGGATTTTATTTATCGAGCCGATTTGATCTGGTGGAAGGGGAGGTGGTTGTTGGAAAATTGGGTCGGGCATTTTGGTTGGGAATGTTTATATATAGTAATGTAATTATAAGTGTACCATTTTTTGTTGGAGTGGTTTGCTACTAATTGTTCATTAAAACGGTACGTAATGAGTTGATAGTTTGGACCAATTTAACGACTTGCTTTGCAAAAAATAATACCAAATGATACTGTAATGACAGGAGAGCAGCAGCAATGCCTTGTACCCGACCACAACGCTTGGGGATTTCCATCGGGAATGAAACAAGTGAAAAATTAGGGTGCAATGTCGATTGGGACGATGCGATAAGCCGATGCCAGATGGACTTCTGGTGTGGTAAAGCTTTACCACACCGTGGGGAACTAAGCGGCGCCTATAGCGCAAGGCACCCACGGCGCAGGGTCGTTCTAGACCTCTCCTACCTTTTACACCGAATGGATTTGTCCAGCGGTGTTTTTTTATAGAAATTAATGAAAGACATTAAAACTGATAATTATGTAAGTAAACATTTGTATTCTACCCTAGGTGTGCTTCAAGAAAGAGCTAAAATGAAGATGATTTAGTTGTGCCCACGGATAATTTTCTCGCCGACGCTCGAAAATTTCCTCGGGCCCGACTCGCGGTTCGCCCTGCTGGGCTCACATCGCTCCGTCTCGCACAACAATAAAAAAACCGGTATATACCGGTTTTTTTATTGTTGTGCGCCCAGTTGGAATCGAACCAACGACCCACTCCTTAAAAGGGAGATGCTCTACCAACTGAGCTATGGGCGCATGTATTGTGTAGTTTTCCTTCAGAAAATTAACCCACCAACATTACCATGAATTTACCCCACGAAGCAAACTAGAGAGGTAAATCGATCGAGAAATAACCCGGGCCACTGAAGATGAGCGAGAGGGCCATGACGAGGAGAAGAATGTAGTAGTTGATCCCGTCAGTGAGAAGCTTGCCCTGTTTCGCTTTGAAACCGAGCTTGATGACGAGAATGACCGCATTGAGAAGGGCTGCAAGCTGGGTGTAGAGACCCACAACAAGAAAAAGTCCAAGAATGATTTCGAGCGCGCCATAAGTGGGGGTATTGCTGCCAGAGCTATCGCCTCGGTCGACTATTTTTCGATATCCGAAATACAGAAGTGCGCCGCCGACCATAAGGCGAATAATGAAAGGGGCCACTTGGCCATAGGAGAGAAGGCTAGGAAAAAAGCTTAACATGGATATAATGTACAATACAATGAAGAAAACCGCAATCCTCCTCCACGACATACGCAGTATCCATAATGTCGGGTCTATTTTCAGGACAGCTGATGCGTTTGGCGTCGAGAAAATATATCTTTCTGGGTATTCACCGCTCCCGGTAGATCGGTTTGGTCGCAAGCGTGCTGACCTCGCTAAAGTGGCGCTGGGCGCAGAGGAGAGCGTGCCATGGGAGCAAGCTGAGAGTCCAGTCGAGTTGGTTACAAAACTAAAAAAAGAAAGCTATGAGATCGTCGTGCTGGAGCAGGCAAAAAAATCTGTCGACTATACAAAGGTGCGTGATTTTTTGAAAGGTGAAAAAGTCGTAGTGATTTTTGGAAATGAAGTTGGCGGAGTGCCAAAGGAGCTGCTCGATCTCGCGGATGTGATTGCAGAGATTCCAATGAGAGGGGAGAAGGAGTCGCTCAATGTATCGGTCGCGGGAGGTATTTTACTTTCAAGGCTTGTTGATTAGACGCTGGTGTACGCTACAAAAATGTGCGCTGCGGCCGCCGACTACCTTTCGAAGAATGGTGCCGGTACAGATTTTTTCTCCACGAGTGCCTTTAAAGGTACACGGTGAGCCTGTTTTTCGATACGCCTGATGTCGCTCCTGATACCGGCCGCGTTCACCATCGATGTTGCGATAGTCAGACATTGAGTCGCCACCGAAGTCGATTCCTTTCGAGAGGACTTTTTTGGTGTCAACGAGTAGTTTTTTAATACGTGGGTCAGGAATATTTTTTACGAGTTCCTCGGGGTGGAGGCCGGTACGCCAAAGAGCCTCATCGCTGTAAATATTACCAACACCTGCTAGTACCGATTGGTCCATCAGCACAGTTTTTATTTTTCCATTTGGTCGCGTATACAGGCGTTCCTTGAAAAGGGCGAACGTAAGCGTGGGGTCGAGTGCGTCGGGGCCAATACTTGCGAGATGTGCAGAGGTATGAGCGTCCTCATTTTTTGAAATTTCACTGGCGGGGACTAGTGTCACCTTTGCAAACTTTCGCATGTCAGATAGGACAAGTACAGGGTCCTTTCCAACAAAACCATTTGTTGAAAAAATAATAACAAAGTGGATGAAACGATTGAACGGGTCATGAAAGGCAACTCGCTCGTCGGGCGCTGGGGACCAGACATCCTTTTCGACAGCCTCGCTTTTTTTATCGAAAACATAGCGGCCAAATAAAATGTGCCCAGTCATTTTCATATGAATGAGGACGGTGTCGCCAGTGGAGAGGTGTATCAAAATATTTTTTGCGTGGCGAGTGATACGGGTAACGCTCGCCCCAATAATTTTTTTCTTAAAAATAGCAAAAAACGCCGGGTCTTTTATCGAGTCTTTTCCGGTGTGAAATGCGCTATTGTAGTCGGTCCAGACATCGGTAATAGTGAGCCCGATTATGCGGCTACTGAGTCCGTCGACGGTCGTTTGTACTTCAGGTAACTCAGGCATATAGCTAGTATGCGCGTATTTTCTATCTTTTCAACTTTTTGAGTTCTTCGCGGGCGACCTCGGCATCGCTCCATGGAATATTGTTACCTTGTAGCCCCATAATATATGGGTCAGTTCCTTTTCCGGTGATAAGGACAGTATCGCCAGTTTTTGCATGTGCAAACGCGTCAGCGATGGCTGCACGGCGGTCAAGAATGATCGTCGGTTTGTCTTTTGTAATTCCTTCCGCGACATCATTGATGATTTGCATTGGACTTTCGTCGTAGGGGTCTTCATTGGTGAGAACGATATAGTCGCAGTTTTGGTCGGCGACTTTACCCATTTCTTTTCGTTTCCATTTGTCGCGACCGCCCCCAGTGCCACCAAGGACGCAAATTTTACGCGAACTCTGAAAAACCTCATAGACTTTTTGGAGGGAATCGACAGTGTGCGCGTAATCAACGACGACGGTAAAATCTTGACCTTCATTTATTTTTTCAACACGACCACGGATACCAGAGAATTTTTCGATAGCACGTTTAATAACCGCGATGTCTACACCTTGGCTTTCGGCGAGCATAGCTGCTGCGAGAATATTGTATAAATTAAAAAGACCGGAGAGGGGAGAGGAGATGGCCGCGCCGCGGAATGTAAATGAAATACCTTCCTTTTTGATTTCGTGCGGCGCGACGTCCTTTACTGCGTATGTTTTCTTCTCAACATGTTTACCTGCAGCATCGATAAATTTCTGGGCCTCTTTATCGTCGGCGTTGACCACAAGCACTTTATTTTTTTTGTGAGAACGACGCAGCCCACGTATGAGCTCTACTTTTGCATCAACATATTTTTCATATGAGCCGTGCGACTCAATATGCTCCGGGCTAACATTGGTGACAACAAAAGCGTCAGGATAAATAAAGGTGTGTCGGTACTGGAGAACGCTCTGGCTCGTCATCTCGACAATAGCATAGTCGCAGCCCGCTTTCACTGCACGACGTAAAAAATGCTGCACGAAGAAGCGACCAGGCATCGACATCTTGTATTTATTATTTGTTGATTCCTTATCGACTTTGAAACGAATCGTATTTGAAAGCGCAGTTTTGTACCCAGCGTCTTCGAGAATAGCGTTTATGATCTCAACGGTAGAACTTTTTCCCTTTGTGCCGGTCACCCCGATGATTTTTATTTTTCGAGACGGAAAGCGATACATACACGCCGATAGGAGGGCGAGGGAATAGTGGTATATCGGCTGTCCCCAGCGGTATATTTTTTTTGGGATAAATTTTTCAGTTGTGCGGAGGATTTTTTCCATTGTAGTGTTGGTGTCCTTTATTATGGCGTAAAAGGCCGATTCTGCAACCATGTATACAAAATTGCAGACTTATTTTATGGTAAAATAATATGATGAAATCAAGAGTTTTCGCGGTGTCTATTTTTATCTGCACTCTTATAATTATAGTCGTTGCTTTTTTCTCACTGCAGCATTCAGACTTTTTTGCCCGATTACATATCAGTCATCAGACTGCGGCTGTTTCTGATTTTGACAGTTCACTCGTTGGTCATTGGGATTTTGAAGAGGGCACAGGGTTAACGACAAATGACACGGGGAATGGTGGAAACAACGCCTCACTTGTGAGTCGTGGCACCGGAGCACCGCAGTGGGTAACAGGTAAAGTAGGATATTACGGTTTACTGTTTGGTTCACCGGCTCAAAATTATGTTAGCGCCGGTTCAGGTTCATCGTATTCTTTTATTCAAAACACTGGCGTCTTTACTATTGGTACATGGGTGAAGTTGACAGACCATACAGCAGCTGGGTATCAAACTATTCTTGGAACGAATGCTGGATGTTCTGGGGCAGGTTTCACTCTGTTCTATACAGGAAATGGAACATTGTTATTTTGTGTAAATAATACCGCTGGAACTACGCTCGCGAGTGCAACTACAGGGGCTGGTGCCATTGTTGATAGTAACTGGCACTACATAACCGCTGTTGGTAATGGTTCAACAATTCAACTATACGTAGATGGGACGACGGTAGGGTCGGCTGCTGCATATGGTGGGAGCGCATCAGGCAGTTCACATGATTCACTGTATATGGGTAACGATCTCACTGGTGATCCATTGTATGGGACCCTCGATAATGTACGTATATATAATACAGCATTGAATAGCTCACAGATCGGGGAGCTTTATGCTCTTGTCACTGATACTGGTGGCGTATCTCAAGCGACCGGAGATATTTATATTGCACAGACATTGCAAGGAAATAACTCAGGAGGTCCGACGTGTGCTGATGCGCATCCTGTGTCATGGTTTAACAGTTCATTTAACTGGGGTGGTGCAACAGGAAAGATTGGTCCAGGTACAACAGTTCACCTGTGCGGTACAATCACATCAACACTCAGTATTCAGGGAAGCGGTAGTGCGGGGAGTCCGGTCACTATTCATTTTGAAAATGGAGCAAAGTTGAGCTCACCTGCATGGGGAGAAGGGGCCCAGGCAGCGCTCTATGGATACGGTCCACTCTCATATATCACTGTCGACGGCGGGGCAAATGGAATTATTGAAAATACTGCCAACGGTACAGCTCTCGCAAACCAAATAAATTCAGCAGGAGTGCAATTTGATTTTGGGTGTAATACGTGTGAAGTAAAAAATCTTACGGTCAGAAATTTGTATATCCGTACACCAAACTCGTCAGATTCTGGAGGTGGCTCGTATGCAGTTTATTTTAGTGCTGGAGGTAATCATGTGAAGATTCACGACAATACACTTTCGAATATTGGTGACCCGATCATGTTCGGCATTCCCGCTGGTAGTTTTTCTAATTTAGAAATCAATAATAATACTGTGACAGAAAGTTCTGTCGCTATTTCTGTGCTCGGGGCTGACCCAAATGCTATCATGGATGGAATACTCATTCATGATAATAATCTGACTGGTCCAGGCCCGATATGGGACGGCTCGTGGGGCGTGTGTTCCGGCTGCCACAACCATAATGATGGAATACACGTTGGAGCTTCATCGAGTTCCACAAGCCCGTCAAATATTACCGGTCTGAAAATCTACAATAACTATACGCACGGAGATTGGGGTCAGTTTTCAACAGCACAAATTTTTGTTGAGTACGATGTGAGATCTCCATTTATTTATAACAATGTCCTTGTTCCAGCCGCAGGATCCGTATCTGCGGGAAACGGTTTGATGTTCGTTAAGCAAAATTCTACAAATGCGCGTGTCTATAATAATACCTTTATATCTCCAAGTGTTACGACCCCTGCTGGGCTTGCTCTTGATGTTGATGGGCAGGGTGTGAGTGTGGAAAATAATATTTTTTATAATTTTGCGTTCCCAATATTTATAAATTCGACAGTTCCATTAAATGCGCATAATTATGTCTCGACGAGTGATTACAATGTATTTTATCCAGTCTCTGATGGTCCAGCGGTGCAGTTTGGAGAAGGGCAGATCGGTACTTTTGCTGCATGGCAGGTGCTGGGCTTCGATGTACATAGTGCCATCACAGATCCTCTTTTTGTCAGTAACCCGAATGATCTGCATCTCACCTCAAACTCTCCCGCCATTGGCATCGGAGCAAACCTGTCACCATATTTCACCACCGATATCACCGGAGTCTCCCGTCCTTCTGTTGGTAGTGCCTGGGACATCGGCG
>JBAXYC010000020.1:0-9630 GCA_037127615.1 bacterium
TAAACGTGCCATTTCCATTGAACGTGATGGTCGAGCTGCCGGCGGCGAACTTTGAAGTGGATGCTTGGGTATAGTTCCCAGCAAGAGTAACAGCATAACTTGTTGATGTAGCAATGGTACTCAATGTTCCAGTGGCGAGCGTGAGGTTACCATTGATCGACAAAGGATCTTGGAGTGTATAGGTACTACCAACAGCATTTAGGGTGAGATTGTTGAATGATTGCCCATTTGACTTGATAGTTGAGCTGGTTGTTACAGCAGTGAGGTTTATCGTCGAAGACCCGGCAACAATACTTCCGCTACTAAAATCTATATTACCTCCGACGGTCCAGTTGCCAGAGCCAAATTTTAATACTGAGTTATTTGAACCACCTGATTGAAAATTTAATTGTCCCGCTATAGTAATAGTTGGATTGTATATAGATGCATCTACTGTTAAAGGGTAATTTGAAACTGTTCTAATAGATAAATAATTCAGAAAGTTTATCGTCTGACCTCCTGCTGTTCCTAGAGTTGCAGTATGTGCCGCTGACGCATCGCTATTTTCCAAATACACCAAATATCCAAACGTTCGACTTGGAATAACCACATTAGTTGAAGAAGTGTCAATAAAAACCGGGCACGTGATCGTACCCGTTGTGGACAAATTATTAATTGCAGTATCATAAAAATATAGTCTAGCTAGTGAACTACCTGCAATAGTTCCGTTAATAGTGGTCACTGAATTATTTTTCATATTCAACAAAATTTGAGTTCCATCTGGACCAATTGAAAATGTTTTACCCGCATCGACGGTCAATATTCCATATATGTAGCCAGCGTTAACACCATTATTTATTTGGTAATTTACATTATTTGAAATTCGTAGACTATTGAAACCAAATCCACTTTGACCATAAATAGTGGTGGTTGCTACTCCAGTCATCGTCAAAGTACTTGACCCATAATTGAACGTCCCACCTCTTGAATCCCAGTTGCCACTATCAGTAATCGTCGAGCTGCCGACCGCTGTCACCACACTACTGGTGCCAATCACGATACCAGCCGACGTCCAACCAGTGCCGGTCGAAGACGCGAGGGTGAGCAGACCGCCAGTGAGTGTTGAACTCGCAGTCACGGTGAGGTTTTGTGCACCGACAGCGAGCGTGCCTGATGCCATGATGAGACTATTGGCCATAGTGATTGATGAACTCTGGGTGACGGTGCCGGTATACACAGGATCCATATACATGTTGTAAACAGAGAGTGCACTGTTGACGGTCGCACCATTCTGACAATACCCGGTACCACCGAAATGCACATCATCAGTATTGTTTGGCACATGGACATTGCCGCTATTGTTAGCACAAGCTCCTGGGGTCGCACTCCAGTTATTGGCATCACTAGTATTGGAACTGAACACTCCTCCTACCCAGTAGTACCCTGCGCCACCACCCGTTGGGTCGACGATATAGTCGATGTCGACACTGCCGATGATTTTCAAATCAAAAACATCGGTCGATGAAGCGAGATTTGTCAGCAAGATCCTGTACCAGCCAGCACCATCGATACTGTCAAACGTAGCGACGAGTGGCCCGTCTGTCATATTGCCCTCGCTATCGGTATAGACTGGGTACACCTCGATCATAGTCTGCTGTGTTGGGTCTGCGGACTGCGCATAGATCGTCGTGTCTTTTGTATTGTTGAGAATTTGATCAAATGTTACGCGGACATACTCACCGTCGGTGACCGACGCATATATGCCATCCTGACTCTGAGTCTGCGCATAGATATCAGCAATGATGTTTTGGTTTTGGTCCAACTGAAATGCTTTCGAAATAAAAATAATTTCAAATGTCTGCGTCGAGAGGTGCGGCACTGTCCATTCGACATAGTCGAGGTAGCCATCGTTGTTTGTGTCATACGCGTGGAATGACATTTCTTTGTTGCCATTGTTCTTCCAGCGAATGTGGATTTTGTTTTCTTCACCGACTTTGTAGATATGAGGGATCGTCGTCGATGCAATGACATCAACGAGCGGTGCGGCAGGATCCTCAAACGGCGCCGAGATCGTGACTATCTTTCCGGTGTCAGTGTCTTGCGAAGTGGTGACCGTCGTAGTGGTGGCGACGGCGATCGTCGTGTCGCTCGTCGAAGCAATAGCTGGTGAAGAACTATCTAGTGGCTCTGTTGAGGTCGAGATCGTGTCGATAGTTGAGGTTGTGTCGACAGTTGAAGTTGCTACTGATGTTGACGCGGAAGCTGCATCGATAGCTGGTAGTACCGCATCCACGGTCGTAGTCATAAACACATCTGCAACAGGGTTCGCTGGGGCGATAGTAACGTCAGGCACGAGAGTCTCTGGCGCAGCAACTGAGTCTTCATCAAGCACATCACTATAGACTACTGGTACATTAAAAAAAATCGGCGAAATGATAACAAGACAAAGAAACACATAGAAAAAACCTCCTCCCTTTTTCGTGAAAAAATGTATAGGATTGAAGGTCATCCTATGTTATGTATTAGGCATGAAAAAAGATTTCTCCGCTACTTGCGCGAGAGAAACGTTGTATTCGAAGTATATAACGTTAGACACACCAAGTGCCACCAATTTCATTTTGCAATAATTCAGAAAAATGTAGGTGAAGCATGGCATAATCCACATAATTATATCACAATTTCGATACTACGAAACTAAAATTGTCGATGCAACTGTGGATTAAAATGCGAGCAAATCGTGAACTAAAATAGAGACTTGATCCACGAGAACCAGCCAGAGGATGCCTTCTTTGCGGGCGCGATCGGTGTGACTGCTTTTTCTGCTGAATGCACTGGTGGAACGACCGGTGCGACGACTTCGATGATGAGCGACATTGGTGACGCTGTTGTCGAGAGAACGTAGCGTCCAGGAGTAGTCGATGCTGTCATCGATATCTCAACTGGGGTAAATGGAATCGCCTTTCCCTGGAGGGTCACCTGCACGGTAGATGCGCTGATCGGGAGGACAACGATATTGAGTTTTTCGCCAGGTTCTACCCGTGCAAGGACGTCGATAGACGAGCCGCCAGATGTTGTGACAAACAATGGGAATTCTTTACCAGTCGCCGCGTCGGTAACTTTGAAAAGACCTGGCGGAGTTTTCTTTGGGGTGACGAGTGGTACTGGTTTTTTCTGTGAATTAAGCAGTGCCTGATCTGTCGGCACACTCTGAATGACACTCGCAAGAAGCTGTGGAGACTTTCTCATCTCGGCGAGAGCTGCGACCGACAATGGTGCAAACAAGAATGTCTGAACGTATGAGTCGAATGATACTTTTGGTAGCGCTGTGAGCTTGAGAGATCCGAGTGCCTGAACGTTGTCCAGCGGGTTGCCAAAGTCGGTGATACCAAATGTTGTTGCGCTCGTCGATGAAAGTCCTCCCTTTGGAAGATTTTTCAAGAAAAGTGCCCTGAGCTGCTCGAGAGTAAACTGTGTGCCTCCGCCACCAGAATTTGAGCTATTTGAGTTGTTTGATTGTGAATTACTATTTGATTGAGAACTTCCGTCACCAGTGCCCCCACTACCTGGTGGAACATATGTTGTTGTATATGAAGGATATGAGCACGAACCATCGTTGACAGTAGCGCTTGGGTTGTAGTTTGAGGCGCTCGGGTTGGTACAGCCGCGCACCTGAGATGATGCGTAGCGACACGTGCCATTGTCCACGTTTGCAGATGAGTTATAGTTTGACGCACTTGGATCAGTACAGCCGGATACTGATGAACCACCGCCTCCCCCTCCTGACTGCTGACCAGCACCAAGGTTTGGTCCATTTGATCCAGCGTTTGCCGTCTGTGACGTGGCAGTTGAACCAGAAAGAAGTGAGATCGTACCTGCAGCACCTCCGTAGCCATAGTCTGTTGAGTTACCACCGTTTGCTGTGAGAGCACCGGCAGTTGAGTTGGTGAGGGTGATCGTACCTCCCGCTTGAGCGTTGCCAGGAGCGTCGGCGCCAGAGACATCTATTGCTGCTACTGTGGAGTTTGCAATTGCCAATGTGGCCCCTATCGATATGATTCCACCGCTTGTATTTACGTTGGAAAGATTAAAACTATATGAATTACCAAAAATCAATGTACCTGAAACTTGTGAAGTGTATATATTGAGAATCTCTGGAGCAGACAATGAACGGTTCCAGTATGCGAGTTCATCCATGCTCCCTTGAAAATATTGATTGTAACCGGAACTACAATAACCAAAATGTAGATTTGCACTAGGATTATGCACAAATGTACCATACGCTATTTGACCCGTAAGTACACCATCCTGATATATTGAAATATGACTTGCGTCCACCGTCGCATATATCTGGTGCCAATTATTATCAGTAATAGCAGTATTGGACGTCACTGTATCCCATCCACCACCTCCATTTGCTATTTCAAAACTGACTTTATTGGTTGTTACTCGACTCATGATCATTTCATAACCTACTATAGAGCTGCAATTCATTTTACCCAACAACGTCTCAGGCGAGTATGGTTGAGAACCACTAAATTTGAATAGCCCACCCACAGTCATCACATTACTGTCAAACGCAGCGTTTGTTGAAATATCGAGCTGCATTCCAGTATTTGTCTTTATTGCTGTACCCAATGAACCACTCACGCCATATATCGGTGAGCCCCCAACAAATGTTCCGTTAAATTTATTACCGGATGTATCGGCAATCGTAAACGTACTCTCATTAAGATGATACAACGCAACAAGACCGGATTCATTGCCCACGAGGGCTGTGCCAGTTCCAGAATTATATTGATTTGTAACCTCAGTACTCGATAATGCACGATTCCATATTGAAACCTCGTCAACTACCATATCACGTTGTTCAATTTGCAACGGAGAATCTGTAGTATTTAGTGCAATAACTTTGCTTCCAACATTTGCGCCATTAATATACATCTTTACTGTTGTGCCATCATACGTAGCTACGATGTTATACCAGGTATTGGCAACTGGTGTAACCGTCGTCTGTAAATCTCCAGTACATGGGGTACCGTACAACCATATACCAAACTTCACCGGTCCACAGTTTGAGTCAGTACTAAATCTCCATTGCCAGCCGAATCCACCGGTACCCCAACCAATATACGTACCCCAACCAGATGGTGCTGGACTATTGTACTTGACCCATGCACTCATAGTTCTACTTGCACTTCCTGATATACCAACGTTTGAACCTGATGTCAGTGAGCCATTTGTAAACACGATGGCATTTCCCAACTTTCCGGTCGTTGTTGCAAGGGTACCAGATGGGACCATATTATTTCCTCCAGTAGTATCAACAATACCAGCATCGTTCATGTGCAACAATAATTTGTTTCCCGTCATGTTGGTCCAGGCCGTAGTAGAAGCATTATCTGGAAGTGGAGCTAGAATGTGACCGATATTATGTCCTGCACCGGCGATAGTCACTCCAGCACTTTGTATCGTACAGAGGTTGCTCGGTATATCTCCGATCAGTGTATATGTTCCAGGAAGGATCAGTGGTTTCAAACATGTTGTGTACGATCCGGGCACACCTTCGCCGACAAATGATCCACTATTAAGTGTAGTAAACGTAGTTGTTGCATTAAAGACAGACGACGTAGCAATAGTAACCGTCGCGCCATCAGCCACCAGTATCCACTGACCTGTTGTGACGAAATCCCGCGCGGTCGTCGTACTACTGTTCCAATAACGAGTTTTTGATCCGTTCACTGTCCCGTTATTTTCAGTTAAATTTCCGGAAAATACCGCATCGTTCACAATGGTTCCGTCATTGTGAGCGGAAGTATTGAACGTGGCTGTACCTAAAATAGCGCCAGCATTTGTGTTGTTGTAGCTCGTATTATTGAACGTGGCGTTACCCCCGATAGTTCCACCCGCTGTGTTGTAAGCAAAATTATTAAATATTGCATCACCAAGGACTGCCCCGCCATTATTAAATGAATTATTCGCGAATATTGCCGAGCCTGAAATAACCCCTGTCGAGCTATTACTTGATGTGCCAATCAATGTTGCGTTGCCAGCGATCGTACCATCATTGATGATGAGTCCTGCGAGCGTTACTGTACCTGTAATACCGGTGTTCACGTGCGTTGTGCTCGATGCGGTAAATGTGATGCCGGTTTTACTTGCGTCAATTCCGGATGGGGTGATCCATGAGCTTGTTGCGATATTTACTGTCGGCGCTACCGTTCCAAGTGTCGTTACTGTAGAGGTCGAAAATGGCAACATACCGAGTGGGGTCGTTGTACCACTATCAGCATACCAGTTTGAAACTGTGGACCATTTTGTATCAACTCCATTACTCCAGAAATATACTGTCACCGGTCCTCCGATAAAGGAACCACCGTTCAAGGTACGGAAGACGGTTGTTGCATCATGCGTTGAGCTAGTTACATTGACGACGACGCCATCTGCCACCACGGTCCACCCGACAAGGTTACGTGTCGTTGTGGTCGTTGCGGTATAGTACCGTGTCTTGATACCAGAGACTGTACCGGTCGTACTTGAGAGATCGCCATTGAAAGTAGCGTTACCAACAACGACTGATGCATTTGTACTTGAATTATTGAACGTTGCATTGTTTTGTACTGTTCCTAGGTTGGAGCTCGAGGTATTGAAAATAGCGTTACCGTTTATTGTGCCGTGATTTCTGCTTGTGGCATTATAGGTCGCTTTACCATTGATCATTACCGACGTCGACGCATTTGATGCACTCGTAAATACTATGCCGACAGTGCCCGAGTTGATGAGCGCGGGCTGTGTCCAGGTATCCAAATTTACTGACGGTACGGTCGAGCCGACAACAGTTACTTTATCTATCGAGGTTGGAAGACTGCCTGCTGGAGTGGTGTGTGACGAGTTTGTGTACCAGTTTCCAACGGTAGACCAGTTTGCATCTGATCCGGAGTTATAGAAATATAGAAATCGTGATGGGGTGTATGAAAAACTTTGTAGCGAGGTCGTGGCGACACTATTGTAAAATGCTCGGATGACAAACAGCTGACTGCCGTAGGTAGTCGGTGCTGCAATATCTGCTCCGTTGCCGGCACAACTTGCTCCGTGCCATCCTGCTGTAGCTTCTGGTGATCCAACATTCCAGTCAGTTGCACCGGGGGTCCAGTGTGAGCTTGCTCCGAACGAATACTGGCATGACGCGTAGTTGTACCCGCCGACACCTTGGTTCCAGTTGACGAGTGCTGACCAGCCTGCCAGAGACTGGTTTGCCGTCGGTGAAGTAATACTGATACCTGCAGGGCCCGCGGCACAGTTTGGTCCGTAGACAAATGACCCACCGTTAACGGGTGTAAAGATGACTGACGCATTACACGTTGCTCCCGAGAGATTAACCACGACGCCATCAGCTACGATATCCCACGGTGCACCATTATCTGTAGCGAAATCGCGAGTCGGACTTGCCGGGGTGTTGTAGTATCGGATCGGTGGTGGAGTTCCTATATAGCCTGGATAGAACTCTGTAGAGTCTCCCACAAATGTGGCTGTGCCGCTGATTGTTCCATAGCTGTTATAGCTCAAATCCTTAAATATTGCATTACCGCTGACATTGGCAGAATCCATATGACTTGAACCATTGAATGTGGCATTTCCACCAACATATCCAGGGTTATTACTATCAATATAACTATTGTCATAAAAATCGGCATCACCACTAACGTAGTTTACATTCACCGCTAAATTCCTAAATACCGCACTGCCGTACACACTGCCGTAGTTATTGCTTGAGTTAAGAAAAACCGCATTACCACTGATGCTACCACAATAATAATTGTAAGTACTATCATTGAACGTTGCATTAGTGACAACTGTCAAAGTGTTGTCTTGACATTGAGCATCCCAAATACCACCTTGAATAAATGACGCTGAATTAACATAAGCAGAGTCACCGGTCACTTGATCAACATTTGCCTGAATTATTGCATCGTCGGAAGATCCAGGGATGTTGCCTTCTATCCAGTTTCCAGGATTGCTCCAGTCTCCGTCACCACTTGAATTATTATATGTATATGTAGCGGCGTGAGCTAATGAGGAATATGCAAAAAAACCAACGACCACGAAAAGTGATGCTAACGTATATTTGAAATGTGTTCGTAGTGATTTCATTATTTAAAATTATTGGGGTGTGCTCGATGCGTCGTCAACTGATGATGTAGCCAAACTATTTTCATCTGTAGTTGTAGCGACTATTGGTACCACTACTGGTAGAACCATTGGTGTGGACGTCGCGACAAGCTCTTTATCTGTCGATGTTGCCACTTCCAACTCAACGTCTGAGGTCGACGAAGCAATTATTTTTTTTGAACTTATATTTTTTGTTTTCGAAATATTATTTTTCAAATTGGCTGATTGTAGTTGTGTTTGAAGGTGCTGGATTTCTTTCATTGATGATGCGCCGACTATCTGATGAACCAGTTCTGTCGACACCGTCGAGCTTGCGGACGCGAAACCTGGAATAGAAAATAGAGAAGTAATATTTTTTGTGCGCAATAACTGCTGCGCTTCAGAATGATTGGCACTAATATTCGGACGAAAAACTCTCGTCAGTAATGAAATTTTGATAGCAAGTAGTGTTGTATCAAGTGATACTATTTTCACAAGTGAAGGTGTATTTGATGCATTCAAATAATAGCCAGGGTACGCAGATAGCAATAAGGCTGGACGATCCTTTCCTTTTAGAAGGTCAATGGCGACATTCATATTTACGATACTTGTATCAATTTGAGTGGTCAATAGTTTTCTGTCGGCATCAATCATTGATGCTGGAGTACTCGACGCAAACACCTGAAACTGCGCAATGCGTGTCGTGAATAATTTTTCTAAAACCTGTTTATTCTGAGTAGACATGGCTCCTGGAACCGACTGCGGAGGCACAACAACAGCTGCATATGTTGTATATCCAGCAGCAGAAAAAAATACCACTGCGGCAATACCAGTAATCAACAGATTATTTTTCATAAGCCGAAGCATTTACTGTACATTTTAACGCATCAATTCGCTTTACGCAATCAAATATATCCCCAGTTTTCAGTAAAATATCACTGACATAGGGCCATGGAAATAAATTAGGAAAAATCCCCTATTCCGCCATCAACTTCACCACTTTCATTGTCCCCGAATCAAAGTAGCCGGTACCTTCAGAGAGTCCATAGGGAGTAAGGACTTGGGAAGCATTGGCATTCTGGAAACGGATGAGGGCGGCTTTGACGTTGGTATCAAAGGTAGAGGTTTCTTGTCCTTTTGACTCAGGACCTGATTGGGCAACAAGGAAGCCATGGTTGTTCAAGAAGATCTGGAGGGCTTTGACGTCAGCTCCGGTATCACCGAGCTTGAGTGAGCGGGTAAAGATGGATGAGGAGACGGTGGTAGGTGGTGTGGGGGTGGTGGCTGGTGGGGTGGTTTTTGGTGTAGTCACCGATACTGATACAGATGATGTTGGCGTGATAAATGTATTGATCTTGGTACGTGTCTTTGCTCCCACGGAACCAAAGCCGGTGGTACCTGGGGTACCGGTAGTGACGATACCGTATTTCTTTTGGAATGCCTGTACTGCAGTGGTGGTGAGAGCTCCGTAGTAGCCGGTAGCATACTTTGGGAGGAGGAAACCTT
>JBAXYC010000021.1:0-9173 GCA_037127615.1 bacterium
TAAGCCAAGTGCGCGAGACTTTCATGGTCGTATGATTGTAATAAGTATACGCTATTTGTACGATTATTTCCTGAAACTTGCAACATCGTCCGCATCGAGCATGTCAAACAGAGTGGCATCCTTATCGAGACCAAGACGGATATTTTCACCCTCAAGCCACGGCTTTTTGTCTGGCAAACTTGAATAATTATTTGCTATTACCCCTTTTGTCCAAGCAGCTATCTCATCGGCAGTCTTTGGAGTGCCATGTGTGGTAACCCAACTTAAAATCTCTTCATCGGTGTGACCCTCGGCCACAAAAGCCTTGAAATCGGCACCTTGTATCTCCTTAAAGCCAAAAAATTGCTTGTCGAGAGGGCAATCAAAATGGTACTCGCCAATATTTCCCCAGAGCTCGGCGCGGCATTTGTCGATCGTGCGTGCGACGATCGCATACCCATCAAGAATTTCATGTGGGCTACGTGGCGCACCTTTGGTAAGGTCCTTTCCGGACATAAGCGGTGATGGTGTGGGCATATATTTTATGTAATTATGTAATATTATTTTGTAACAACGCAATCCTTGTAGGTAGTGGCCTGCGCTGAGCCGCCCGTAGCCTGAGGCCCCTCCTCAATAAATGCACCTTGTCCACGAGTCCAAAAGACAAATGTTTCATCAGCGTTTGCATAGCGAGCGCCGTCAGCAGATATAGCGTGTGGTACGGTGAGGTGTCGACCGTCACTCAGTGAGAGCTGCACATTATTTTTATAAAATTGAGCACGGATAGTTTTTCCTGTGCTACAGCTAAATGCTACGTCATTGATGATGCCGTCTGTTGACGAAGACACCACAGGGGGCATTGTAGCCGACTGATCTTTGAGGGCCTGATATTCCCTACCAACATTAAACCCATAGTAAAACGTTCCAAGAAAAACAAAAACTGCGAGCAATTTTGAATACCACGTAACTTTATTCCACTCTATTTTTATCATTTCTCAAGTATAGCATATCGAGACTGAGCAGGTCCGCACCGTAGAAAAAAATAGAGAACGCTGCGATAGTAAGGCCAGTGTCGCGCACACCAATGCTCGTATATCCGACGATGAAGGCAATATCCGCCATATGAAGTGTGAGCAAAAGCGCTGTCGTACGAGTAAAAAGACCGAGAATAAGGGCAAGACCAAAGAGGACCTCAAATGCTCCGTTGAAATGAACGAGAGTTGTCACCGTCAGATGTGATAGCGAGACGACACTGTCCGGCACATAACCGAGCCACGATGCAGCATCAGTGAGCTGCTGAAAACCAAACCACATAAAGACAAGGGCGATGCCGATGCGGAGGATTGACGGCGCAAGATTTCGAAGAGAATTATCGAGCTTGGTGGGCATTGTATTTTATATTAATTGCTTAGAGTAGCGATCTTGAAACCGGCGAGCTCATTTGCTGGACGACGCTGTCCACCGTGCTGGTCATTGAACGCAGCGCTACCATCTTTTCCACAAAGGCTGAGAATAGCCTGCTTGCCGCCAGGGTGCTGATTTATCCATGCGGTGAGATCGTAAACGCCGCCGTTTACGGCTGCCCAGCAACTCGTAGCGTTTGAATGTAGCGCGACCTGTGCGAGCGTATATGAGGCAGGGGCCTGAGTAGGTGTGGGCGTGACAGTAGTAACAGCTGGTACAGTAACGGGATTGAGCGTTTCATGACTTGCACTTGTTGTAGTATCTGCGGCTGTGTCTGCAGGTGCAGCTGGGTTGAAGTAATTTGCAATCAATGTAACGACGCCGACAATAACAAACATTATTATTAAATAAATGATAACCGATGATAGTTTTGATTTTGATTGATTCATAGTATGTAGTACATAGTATACACGAGATTTATTTCAATTATCTTAAATTAGAAATACCACTGACCATTACTGTATGAGCCCTGCTCATCATCATTACCAACTTGTCCATTTTCACTTGTTACAGTAGTGGGTAGTTTAATAAGGACGGTCGTCTTATCTTTGTTGAAGCTCCAAACGGCATCATGACTACGAAATGGGATGGTTGATGTTGCACGTCTAGTGATTGCTTGTATCTGATATGTATTCATCTTCACCAAATCTGCATCTGACATATTTGCAATCTGTGCTGCCTGAGGAGCATCAGCTAGAATCATATGCTTACGAATTGCTGTTATGTCACCGGACAAATAGATAGATTTTTGAGATTCATACGCATTGATAATTGTATTTTGAAGTGTTGGATCAACTTCATCTCCACGCTGGATGATGCGACCGCCAACTTGAGAAGATGGGGCCATGATACGAACCCCTGCCAACTTCCATACATTATTTTGTTGAATTGCAACCACACTTATGACCCTTTCCAATCCATCTGAAAAATATGCTTTTGTTTCATACGTGACCTCCTTACCATCTGAAAACTGTCTGATGTTTAGATATGAAAAATTATTGTCTTGCTTCTCATAGCCGTTAAATAGATCTTGAATCTGGAGAAAACTATCACCCAATATTGATACAGGAATATACTTTGGATCAGCCAACGCGGCGGCATCACTAATTTTACCTTGACTTATATAGGCAATAAACTGATCGACATTTGCTACTATTATTGGCTTATCATTTCTATTAAATGACAATGTTGTTTGATACGACAAATATGAAATGATTCCAGCAATAATCACAACTAAACCCATTATCACACCTGATGTTATTATAACAATCTTGGGGGTAGAATACTTCTTTTTCAATTCCATTTTATTAAAAAGTTATTATGTGCTCGTGGTAATAAACACTACAATACCATAAAAAATCACCTTGAACACACCGAGACTGTTCGCGTCGTTAACTAAAAAGATTCGGTCACTAGTCCTCTCGTGTCCACAGAAAAACCGCCATACGGCGGTTTTTTAGTGGTGGACCCGAGAGGATTCGAACCTCCCACCTTCGCTTTGCAAAAGCGTTGCTCTACCAAATGAGCTACGGGCCCGTATAAGCTAGCTGAAAAAGTATCGCATATTTATTTTAATGTTGCAAATCGGGCTTTCAGAATAAGTGAAAGAAATCACCTCCTCGAGTGGTATAATAAGCATAAGGTCGAATTCAGACATCCAAGTATTCAGCACCTCGGTCCTTTATTAGATTAATCAATTTAATAGTATGGCATCAGGAAAAGTCTGCGACGCGTGCGGACATGAACACAAAGAGGCAGATGGAACATGTTCGTGCGGGTGCGAAATGAAATAAAGTAAAAAGAAAACCGCAGCAATCTATGCCGCGGTTTTTCTATACTAAATTACTTACTTTCATACGCAAGTGTCACGAGATGATCCAGAAAATCTGGAAGGCTTGCACCTACCGAAGCGACTGCTTTCGGTATGAGTGATGCCGTCGTAAGGCCAGGCAATGTATTCACCTCAAGTGCGTAAATACCGCGACGAGGAGTGACGATGAAATCAGTGCGCGAGTAATGTCGTAGCCCGAGTGCACGATGAACATCCTGTGCAATACGTGCGAGCTCAGCTTTATTTTCTGGAGAAAAATTTCCGGGCACTATTTCTTCAGCAGCAATACTATTGCCCTGCGCATCTTTGTCACTGCTATATTTTGCTGCATAATCAAAAAAATCTCGATTGTGACGGATTTCAATCGGCGGCAATACATACAGATCTTCTCCACGAAAACCCTCAACAACGCCAACTGTGGCTTCGACGCCTGGAATAAACTCTTCAACAAGCACGGTATTGTCGTGGCGAAACGCTTCAAGAAGTGCCGGCTCAATCGATGCGAAGTCACGAACGATAGTGATACCTATCGATGAGCCGGCGGACGCAGGCTTTATGATGACTGGCAATGAAAATGATTTAAAAATAGTGAGCGCGTGACGTGAGAGCAACCTCGGGTCGCACTGGATTTCGGCATCATTATTTTCCAAAACAATATGATATGGCGTTTTGATGCCGTGATTTTTGAAAAGATTTTTTGCGAGGGCCTTGTTCATTGCGACAGCTGACGCAAGAGCACCAGAGCCAGTGTAGTGAGCGTGGTAGTCATCGAGGATATGCTGCACTTTTCCATCTTCACCATAGTGGCCGTGAAGCGCATTGAAAAAAACATCCACCTGACCAGCGACGTACCCAGGAGTGACTGGTGCCCCGTGCATGTGCCATGTTCCTGTTTTATCTATATAAATATCATAGAGGTGATACTTATCTTCAAACTTTGGATCAGCGAGATGTTTGAGAACGGCTGCGCCAGTCGCAAGCGAAATATCATACTCGCTCGAAGGACCGCCACGAAGAACGCCGACTCGTATCTTTGTCATGGGTTTATTATACACCAACTAAATACCAGTTGCTCGGCGGCGGCGGTAGCGATGATACGCAATGGCAAAGCGGTGGGCCTCGGCGTTCGCAAGAAGGATGGCTTTTGAGTGCACCGCTGTTTCAGGGGAATCGATTATTTTTTTTTCGTTTATACCATCAAAATTCACAAGATTCTTGTGAATTTTGGGTATCGTGTCGGTTTTTTTATTCTTTGTTCCTACTACTGTGGCGAAGTCCATCGCACCTATACCATCAACCAAAATCTCTCTAGCCTTATGGCGAGCATCTTTTATAACTGAAACAAGGGGCACGGAGGCGTATGTTGGGTTCGCGGTGAGCACGGCACGGGCAGCATTGAGCTGATTCTGGCCACCATCGATGACGATGAGATTGGGGGTGCGCCACTCCGGATGCTGGAGACGGCGTGTGAGAATTTCCCGCAAGTTACCAGTATCGTCATTTTTATTTTGTGAGAGTTTAAATTTTCGATACTCATTTTTGTTTGGCTCATACCCTCCGTCAAACTGATCGATGACAACCATCACGCCGACGACCTCCTTTCCACTCAAATGTGCAATGTCATAAGCCTCAATACGATAGCCTTGCTGCGATGTGGCGGTAGTAGGAAATACAGTATCATCATGATGGTTGCGTCTAATGAGAGCAACATCTTGAATGTGATTGAGGGCATAGAGCGTGTGTTTTACAGCCGATGCTTCCTCGAACTTGCGCGCGCGAGCATACGCGCGCATCTCCTTTTCAAGAGTTTTGACAAGATCTTGTTTTCTACCTTGAAAGAAATAGCTTAGGTTACGAATAGTTTTTGCGTATTCACTTTGTGCCACGGGGCTCGACATCTCAGGTGATAATCCGATCGACTGATAAAATGCTTCATGGTAAGGTGACAATTTTTTCCCTGCTTTTGTATATCGAAATGGAAAAATACGACGCACAATCACGAGTGCATCATTTAAAAGCCCAGCCTGTGGATACGGACCAAACTTTTTCTTAATCTTATACTCACCGTAGCGACTTTTAATTTTATTATTTTTTTCAAATTCTCTTCCTCGCACAAGCATGACTTGCGGAAAATCCTCATCAGTAATGATCACATAGTTGTACGAGCGATTGTCTTTGTCTTTTGTATTGTATGTTGGCCAGTTTGCTTTAATTAAATTATTCTCAAGAATAATTGCTTCGAGCACCGAGTCGGTGACCTGCCATTCAATCGTGGACGCGCGGGCCACCATATCCACCAAAAGCGGCCCGCGCGTCTCGATCAAATCCTTTGCAAAATAGCTTTTCACGCGATCTCGCAATGATGTTGCTCGACCAATATATAGAATTTCAGACGAGGTATTTCCTTTAAAAAAATATACCCCCGGTCCATCTGGTATATCGAGTTGTGCGAAGTCTTGACTAGTCATAATGACAAGCGTACAGTATTAGGGGCTAGATTTCAACAAACGTTCGTAAACAAAAAAACCGCACATAGACATGAAGAAGAAATTGACTGACTCGGCCACCGATGACCATAACGGCAACAGCACTCACAAGGACAAAATCCTTGAGGCAACGATCCTCACGATGCAGATTCAAACCCTGCATGACGATAGATGTGTTTTCGAGATCGAGAGCAACATCACTCGGATAGCTTGGAAAAGCATGTTCAACAAAAACGCAGATTTCCGCCAACCAGCGCAGGAGTATATTTCTCGACTCTGCGACATGATCAAGTTCAACCACACTATAGTTTCTGATGAGGATTTGGAGGTGCTGCTCGACCACGGCCAAGCTTACGTTGAGGTCGAGCTCCACCTCATGAAGGAAAAAAATCTGCGTCAACATAACCCTATGTGGCGCAAGATCTCACCCAACCACGCTCGTCACGCCTTGCGCAACAATCCACGGTCGCACACCAGGACGTGGATGCTCACCACGGACCAACGTCACGCCAGAACGCACCGCGGGATCAACCACGCCGCACAATGAACTCATCACTACGCATCGTCAAAGAGGGTTTCTTCACAGCCCTCACATGGGCAGCGCTCGGTTGTTGCTTCATTGTAATCGTCTTTTTTGATCCAAAATTTTTCATCGAAATTGTCCGGGCTCTAGGGTCCGCAGCGCTCGAATAACCATTTGCATTTATTTTTCAAGGCCAAGTGTTCGCACTTGGCCTTTTTATTTACATAAATAAAAGCGCCCGGAAAAACATGTTTTTCCGGGCGCACGATTCTTCGAGCTATCAACCTCCTTTACCAACGACAGGTGTAGTAACTGTTCCACCGCCGGTGTAATAATACCACCACGGATACTGCTGCTGCGGGGCTAAAAGCGGCCAAGTGAAGTCCGCATGATAGGTCCCAGCCGGTAATGACACACCACCAGAATAATATCCTGATGGAATACCATACGGAACCGCCGGCAAGTCTGCACCAGGCTGTAAGAGCTTCACGGTAAAACCGTTTGCCCATTCACCTTCCGTGGTTTCAGCGTGGAAGTAAACCGTCATCGTATTGGTCAGCGTGAATTCCACGAGCTGTGAAGTCCCCACATGATTCACACTCAATACGTTCGTCAACGAAATGTTCGGAGGGGTCAGCACTTTTACAAGTCCGTCCCACGATGAGCCAAACACACCCTTGACGTTCGCCGGCACGATCGCTGCGCCGCCCTTACCTTCATCCGTAGCAAAGGCCACGTCGAAGCTGTTTGTCTGATTGCCCCACTGGTCAAACTGACCGTAGGTGACAACGATCTCGCCGTGCTGGCCGAGCGTCGTTACCGTTGGATTCATAATCCGACCAACGTGAGCCGAGCTTGTTCCCACCTGATAGACATCGAGATAGGTCGTCTGGAGAATGGTTTCATTCCCATCACGCAAGTTGAAGTGCGCACCGACTGCATTCTTCTCATAAATCGGCTCGTAGTAAGCGAGACAAGTTTGAAGGTTCGTCATTGACGCCGGCACTTGCCATGCGCCGTTTGACATTACCAACTGGAAGTTTGCATTCGCGTAAAACAACTGCACACCATCGCCCGCGTTGTAGCTAATGAATACATTGACCATGTCGTTGCTCGGTCTCGCAAGAAGGAACGCGAAGCTATTCGTTGCGACCATTGCCACCAAATCAGCCACCTTCGGCACATTGTTGGCATTGTAATTCTGAAGCCAGAAGGTCTTCGACCCGTTGGTGTTCAAAAGTGACGGAGAGTCAAGTGACCCATAAACATACTTCAGGAGAAGCAGGTTGTGAGACGTTGCGCTTGCCACGCTATCCACCGGCAGGCTCTTGCTTTGAGCCGCGGCCGAGAACGTGGTGGCAATGATGACCGTTACCGCAATGAGGAGGC
This sequence comes from bacterium, assembly GCA_037127615.1. Classification (GTDB taxonomy): domain Bacteria; phylum Patescibacteriota; class Minisyncoccia; order Phycocordibacterales; family PALSA-1337; genus PALSA-1337. Next base: position 7,673 of record JBAXYC010000021.1, read on the forward strand.
TAACAATAGTTTTCATTTTTCTGCTTTTTGTTGTGCGTCTTGTTGTTCTTGTTTATTGACCGTTTGTTTTTCCGTATTCCTGCTTGAACAACTCGTTCAATGCCAGGGCTTCTTTTTGCGCAGCTGCCGATGGCAACTGTGAGCTGAACGTCGTGTTCAACTGAAGTTTGATCAAGCCGTTGCTCGGAGCTTCCTCCGCCACAACGACTACAGGTGCATCCTCGGCGACCATAGGTGCCGGAACTGCATGAGTGGGATGTTTGGCTTTTTTTGCAACTTGCAGAACGGTAGTGGATGACGTCGCGACCTGCGGCGTATGAACACGACTGTGCAAATAGCAAACAAGACCGATCACCGCACAAGCGATGATCGCATCACGGACAAATGATTTATTCATATACTAAGGGGACGTTGTTGTAACTGTTTGTTGAGGTTTGTTTGATGTCAAAGAACGTAGAAGCAAAAAAGGCTTATACAAAGCCTTACTTTACCCTAGTCTTTACCAGGCCACACACTAGCACGAATTTTGTAGCCAGTCAATAGGCAGCTGGTTACTTGAGCGCCTTCTTCAAATACTTGCCCGTATATGACTTTTCGTTCTTTGCGACGTCCTCGGGGGTGCCTTTCGCAACGAGTTTGCCACCCTTTGATCCTCCATCTGGACCAATGTCGATAACATAATCTGCAGACTTTACAAGATCGAGATTGTGCTCGATCACGACTACCGTATTCCCTTTTTTCACAAGTCGCTCAAGGATTTCAATAAGCTTTGCTACGTCTTCGTAGTGAAGTCCAACTGTTGGCTCGTCGAGAAGGTAAATCGTCTTTTGCAAATGTGCGCGATAAAGCTCTGCGGATATTTTGACGCGTTGCGCTTCACCACCGGAAAGTGTCGTCGCGGACTGACCGAGCTCGAGGTATCCAAGACCCACCTCTTGCATCGTCGTAAGTCGATCTGACACTGCGGGAATATCTTCAAAGAAAATTAGGGCTTCTTCAATCGTCATATGTAAAATCTCGCTAATGTTTTTCTTTTTATATTTAACTTCGAGAGTCTCTTTCATAAAGCGCTTGCCGCCACAGACTTCGCACGGCACAAAAACCGTCGGCAAGAAATGCATCTCAACAGCGATCTCGCCATTTCCCTGGCACGCTTCGCAGCGGCCACCTTTCACATTGAATGAAAAACGTCCGGGTCCCCAGCCGCGAGCGCGAGCCTCGTCACTCGCGGCGAACAAATCACGAATATGTGACCATGCACCCGTGTACGTCGCCGGGTTTGAGCGTGGCGTGCGACCGATCGGTGACTGATCAATCAAAATCACACGACTCAAATACTCGGTCCCAGCAAAACTCTCGACATTATGTAGCTGCGCAGAACGATGACGGAACTCGAGACGTGCTTGCAAATTTTTATGCAAAATTTCATACATAAATGACGACTTGCCGGAGCCAGATACGCCAGTGATCACGTTGAGACAACCGAGCATAACCTCTGCAT
>JBAXYC010000022.1:0-8987 GCA_037127615.1 bacterium
TAGCGGTCTGACAATTGGCGACGAAATTATCATTCCCGGGGATCAGGTGACATCTGCCTTAAAAAAGTACTGGTAGACATTCCAAACAAAAACAAGGATAGCGAGCGCGAGGATGACATAGATCGCTTGGTTAAAGTAACCCACAATCATCTTTGAGAGGTCACCGAGACTCTGCGTATATGCAAATGTCGTCATCGGTGTAAAGATGAGTGCCACCGCAAGGAGGGCTCGAGAAACATTGTGATTGGCGATTTCTGTGGCAGTCATTCTTTTTTGCATTGTTATGGTCATGTGTTTATTTAATAACTACTAATTATATTACTTGGTAAATGCTGACGGCGACACTACCCCGGCGTTCGTGAGGGAATTTTTCAGTATCGTGACGATCGCCGATGCGCCCACGAGAATAGCGACACCGATAAGGATAGCGAAAAAATCATGCCGTGCCGTCGTGAGCTTGTCCGGCTTCCCTTGCGCCGCAACAAACTTGAAGCCGACCCAGATGAGAGCAAGCACAGCGAGGATAGCACCAATGTATGTCAAAATATCTGCAATAAGATAGAGGAGGTCGCTGATACTACTGACGTTTTTGAGTGGGTTCGGGAGCACGCCAGCCGCATCTGCAGCAAGCGCAATGGCCGGCACTAAAGCTAGCGATGTCGTGATGATGGCCCCAGCAGATACTTTTGTAGATAGTTTCATAATTATTTCTTTAATAAAGACTCAGCGCCGATATTTGGATTTACGAGCCAGCCGACAAGTGTGTGCACGACGGTGAAAGCTACAAGCGCTATTATAAACCCAATCGCCACATTCTGGAAGATGGTCTTTGCCTGCTTTATCTTGCTCTCCACGCCACTCATGTATAGGATACCTGCCCATGAAAAGAGCGCGACGGCGACCGGTATCGAAACATAGAATGCCCAGTTGATGAGGGTTGCAATCGACGAGATTGCATAGGTGAAGTTACACTCGACGTCCGTACTTGCGCTTTTGACTCCAGAACATTTGACGAGGCCGGTGTAATTGTCCGCCTTAAATTTTTGAGTAGGCTGATTTACTGGTCCAATAGGGCCGTCATTTGTGGTCGATGTGGGAATTGGATTCGATGCTGAAGCCGCCGCTGGTGTTGCTGCGGCGGGGGTAGCAGCTGCAGGTGTGGCAGCGGGTGTTGCAGCAGTAGCAGCTACTGGAGCACTCGGATCCTCACCACAAGTGTCCACACTCCCCCCTTGTGACATACAATAATCCCAATCTGATTGTGCGGTTGAGGCTGCAGTTGAAGCAGGAATAACAGAATTTGCACTCGGATCGTCCCCACATGTTGTGGTGTCATTATTTCCTTGCGACATACACATGTCCCATTCGGACTGAGACATTGTTACAAGAGCAAGTGCCGGCGACGCTACTGAAAAAATAAGGACGATAACAACGAGAGCTGCACTAATTTTTTTAATGGTGTTCATGTTATATATTTTTTATCGAAAGATCGAGAGCGTCACTAGCATTTTGGATCGCATTATTGAGATTTGCACTACCGCTAGTTACTGCTTGGACCATATTCTGGAAAATACTAATCGTACCCTGAGGATTTGGATCAAGCCAGTCTTTTGAAATCAATGCAGCGTCATAGAAAATTGCGAGATATGGATCAGTCGTACCTGCAGAGATCATGTCACGACGAACTGGTGGAAGGTAGGTGAGCTTTGTCCATTCGGCGAGTGACGATGCGGAAGTAAGACTACTCAAGATCGTGTAGGCGGTACTTACGTTTGCAGAATTTTTTACAAGTGAAAATCCATACATCTGTCCATATGTTGTGCGCACAGCGGCCTTGTCTGGCTGCGGCACGGGCGCAACATCGAAATTGAGGTTTGGATTTTGACTACGGATATCTCGAAGCTCGGATGCGAAGCCAAAATATGTCGCCAAGTTTCCTGCTAAAAAGTAACTCTCAGAACCTGGGAGCGAGCGATTCCATGAATAGGCTGAGCTTGCAGGATCAGTAAAACTTGTGAAAAAAGAAAGCGCATCAGAAGAGCTCTTGGTACCTTGAAATATACCATTGCCGAGAGCGCTCGAGACAGTATTGTCACTCGAACGGACTGTCACGGGATTCCCCGCCTGAAGTAGAAGTGTGCCGAGAATCTCACGTGCATGATCAATATTGCCAAATTGACCAAGCGCTACAACGCTTTTTCGAATATTTGAGCCGTTATCTTTTTGGGTGATCTTGGCGCCGAGGACGGGAAACTGACTCCAGCGGAGCGGGTTTGACACGGTGCCGACCGAGGCGATACCCGCATTTGTAAACATGTCACGGTTGTAGTACATCACGAGCGGATCGATAGCAAATGGCAACGCGGTGATGCCATCCGTACGAAGGTAGAGATTTGCTTCAGGGACATAGGTATCACGAAAAGTTCGTTCTGGGAAAGCTGTATACGGGATCAGTAAAAACTTATCTTCATTTGCCAAGGTCATATCTTGCGGTATAAGAACAGCGTCAGGACCAGTTCCCTTTGCAAGTGCTTTCACAAAATCCTGATTGAAATTTGATGCGGTTTTCTGAACGTAGTTTATTTTATACAATTGACCACCCACCGCGTTGATCTGTGTAACGTAGTTGTTGAACGTATCGTCCGCCATTGTGCCCCACACCGTAATAGCCGGCAGCTGCGTATTGTTGTTCGTACCTTTATAAAAAGCAAACGCAGCGACACCGCCAACGATGCAGAGAACAAAGATACCGAGAATTGTCATTTGAAATTTGGTCATGGTTTAAAAAAATATATACATATCCCCCTTATGATCTTTTAAAAATCAATCCGTAATGGTGATCCCCTGCATCAAAGCTCCTATCGAGGGTAAAACCAGCTTTTTGGAAAAGACCTTGTGCGACAACCGCCGTTACAAGTGTCTTTGGCGCAAGTGGCGTGCCCCCGGCCCAGTCAATGACCATCACCATGCCGCCCGGTCGAGTAATACGCTTGATTTCAAGACAAAGATTGTCTCGGTCGGGTGGCTCAACCTGAAACAGTGTATTCGAAAGAATAACTCGATCAGCTACGGCTTCACGGAGCTTTGTGCCACCAATCTTTTCGGCATTCCCCCAAACGGCCTCGATATTGTGCAATCCAATAACTCCCGCAGAATTTTTCAATTTTGCCAATAAATCCTGCTGCACGTCCACGGCGTAAACGCGCCCACGCGCGCCCACGCGCTTTGCTGCCTCAATACTGTAGAAACCAGAACCTGCTCCAATATCAACAACTTTCATACCATCTTGTATGTCAAAAAGTGCTACATTTTTCTGAGGGTCGGAAAACATTTGTATAATTTATGTGCTTGTATTATACCATATAAAAAAATGCTGCGAGGATGATTTCTCAACAGAAAACCATCCCGGTAGTGAGATGGTTTTATAATTAGAGATTAAAGTCCGCAACCAGTACGAAATGTATATATGATGATTATTATATTAATTGGGCTACTAATGGTCGACACTATTTAGTACACCGACCTTTTTACTTTATTACAAAAAAAGTATAGCTTTCGTGACATTTCTGTGTTCCGCTACTGAACTTCGTCGCTAGGTAATAGCTTTCGTATGCCATATGCATGCATCGTATTTCCTTGAATGTCCCCCGCCACAAAGACAGTATCACTCGTTGCCACAAGAGTAGAAGCTGGAGTAGCTGGATTTAGGATAACTGTAAGGAATGCCGTACTCGAGGCCCCGATGGGTAGCATCATATTGTCTGCGTCATTATCTTGATCTGTATTTTCAATAATAAATGTATTCCCCGAAAGACTCATCACCGTACCCCGAAAGACGCCCAACTCGTGTGGCGGTCGCTGAATACGTTCATAAAAACCACCAATAACCGGCACGGGGCCACGCTGCTCCTGATGAAAAAGCACATCGTGAAGCGGCGTTGCATTGATAACAAACCCGGTCGCAAGAGTAACGAGCACAACTCCTCCAAGGGTATATACGAGCGGACTTCGGTACATAAATTGAAAGCGTTTGAGAAGCCATTCCAAAGCTAGGATAAAAACTGCATCGATTAAAAATATTGACCACGGGAATGTGAGAAGAAACACTCCGAGCCCTCGCCAACCAAACCCAAGCAAGAAGAAACGACCGCTCATATGAATGCTAAACATTATAAAACTGATGAGAAAAGCTGACGTGAATAACACAAGAATCGCAAGAACAATAAGCAGCACGAGATGTACAATAAAATACGACTTCGAGCGCATCTTTATATCGCCGGCTTTTATTTTTTCTAAAATATTCTGTTGTAGGTTGTTATTGTTTTCCATATATTTATTCTTCATAGTGCACCCCGAGCTTCTCATATGTTTTCTTCAAGGACTCCCTTGCTCGCTTCAGACGGATTCCGACAGTACCGATCGGCACACGGAGAATATCGGCAATCTCTCTGTAACTCTGATCTTCTAAATAATAGAGAATTAAAATTTCTCGATAACTTGCCGAAAGCTGGTCGAGACCGCGATCAATCATCTTGCGCATCGTTGCGCGCTCTTCGTCACTGATCGTCGTTTCCTCATAAACAGGATGGGCGATAAGTGTATCAAAGTCGATAAATGATAGCGGTGTACGAGCATTTTTCTTGAGCGCATTCACGAACATGTTGTGTGCGATACGATAAATCCATGGTGAAAAACGCTGTGTCGAGTCAAAGGACTGTATGGCCTGGTATGTTTTTATAAAAATTTCTTGCACAGCATCCTCAACATTTTCCTTTTGCGAAAGGAACCGTCGGCCATAGCGAAAAAGCTTTTTCTCATAGCGTGCCATGAGAAAACTAAATTGTTCCTTGTCGCCCTTCTGAACAGCCTTAGCAAGCTCTTCATCCGTAGGTTCTGCGCCCGTAGGCGTCTGTTCGGTCAGTGCCATATTTGTCACATTTTTTGTGTACCCTCATTATTACACATTTTTCAGTTTAATATTTCAGTGGTGTAATGCAAAACTTTATCAAAATTTTAACAAATCTTTACGAAAACTTTATCTCACATCCGTATGATTACTATTGCATACCTTTGTGGTTCAAGGTATGCAGTGGGCCCGCTGAGGGTTCGGAGTTTTAAGCCAGTCACTTAAAGCTAACGGGTTCAACTCCCGTCGGGTCCACCATAATAAAAACTTGCTTTCTAAAATAGATTTGATATTATTACAATCATAAGTGACTGGCTTAGGTGCTCTGAATCAAATCAGAAAGCTTGCAAAAATCCGCTTCGGCGGATTTTTGTTTGGAAGAAATTAATTTCGTAACCTTGCGTGCGTATTTTAGTTGATTTTATACACCAACTTAATACAGCCGTCTTCGTCCTGAATAAGCGGCATCTTTAATGCCAACTCCGGTGTACACCAAACATATGATTGATGCTCCTTTGTGTTAATTCTTATCTCTGGTTTTTTGGACAACTCAACACGAAACATGTGATATACAAAATCAAATGCATCGTATCGAACATAAACAGTGTTGATATAGGTGAGCTGCTGCACATTGATCCTATGATCGGTTTCTTCAGCAACTTCCCTCACAATAGCCGCAATACGATCTTCATTCATCTCCACTTTGCCAGCAGGAACACCCCACGTGCCACCTTCTGTTTTATGATCTTGCCGTTGCAAAAGTAAAATCTCTCCGGCAACTTCGATAAAGCAGCTGACAATCTCATATTTTGGGGAAAAATCGAGCGGTCTAATCTTATAAATCATCGTTCAAAAAATACTACAAACAAATCAGACTCGCGAGCGAATCGCCATCACGGAGCTTCATGACACGCACACCCTGAGTTGAGCGGCCGAGGGTTGGAATCTCTGTGAGGTCGACGCGGATGACTTGCGACTTCTTTGACATTGCAACGATCTCTTCGTCGTCATCGGTGACTACCTTTGCGGCCATGAGTGGTCCAGTCTTCTCAGTGACATTCATCGTGAGGATGCCAGAGCCGCCGCGGTTTTGGACTTTGTATTCGTCGAGCTTGGTCTTTTTACCGTAGCCGTTTGCGCCCATGACGAAGAGTGCTGGATTCTTCGCATCCTTCGCAATCACGTCCGCGCTGATAACTGAATCGTCTTTGCCGAGCTTGATGACGCGCACCCCGGCGGCATTGCGACCCATCTCGCGGATATCTGTCTCCTTAAAATGAGTCGACTGACCATCTGCAGTGGCGATCATGATATCGTCGCCTTTTGAAACAAACGAAGCTGACATGAGCTCGTCTCCTGCATCGAGTGTAATAGCGATAAGTCCCGAGCGGCGCACATCATGAAAATGTTTTGCTGATGACTTCTTGCCGGTACCGCCCTTTGTGACCATGAGAAGAGCAAGATCTTCCGCGTCTTTTTTATTTTTTGGCATTGCAAGGATCGACGTGATCTTTTCATTTTCAGAAAGAGAAATAAAGTTCATAATCGACTTACCGCGAGTCGCACGCTTTCCTTCTGGTACATCGTACATTTTTATCTGATACGCTTTTCCTGCATCGGTAAAAAACAATAGATCGCTATGTGTATTTGCATACATAAGATGCGTGATAAAGTCCTCTTCTTTTGTATCGAGATCAACAACGCCAACACCGCCACGCTTTTGTTTGCGATATTCATCGGGATTTGTGCGTTTGATATAGCCACCCTTCGTGAGGACAAGCACGCTCTCTTCATCTGCGATAAGATCCTCGGGATTGAAATCCTTGAGGCCATGCTTTACAAGCTTTGTGCGGCGCTCATTTCCGTAACGAGCTTTGATATCAACAAGCTCTGCGGTAATAATACTGAGCACTTTTTTTGAACTTGCGAGAATAGTTTTGAGCTCTTCAATGAGAGCCTGGACCTGTGCCAACTCATCGAGCACTTTCTTTCGCTCAAGACCAGCAAGCTTGACGAGGCGCATTTCGAGAATGGCCGTCGTCTGTCGATCAGTAAATTTAAATCGTTTAATGAGAGCTGCATGTGCCTCAACCCCATCCTTTGACGCGCGAATAATTTTGATAATCTCGTCGATAAAATCAAGCGCTTTCTTTAAACCGAGCAAGATATGTTCGCGATCCTCAGCTTTATTTAAATCAAACTGGGTACGGCGACGAATGACTTCTACGCGATGTTTAACAAACTCTTCAAGAATACTTTTGAGTGAGAGCGTCTGAGGTACGCCGTTGACGAGAGCAACTGTATTTACATGGAATGTATCCTCAAGCTGCGTGTGTTTGTATATAAAATTGAGGACTTTCTCAGGATGAGCGCTCGACTTGAGATCGATGACGATACGAATGTCTTTATCAGACTCATCGCGAAGACCCTTGATACCTTCTAGGGTTTTTTCGCGCACAAGGTCGGCAATCTTCATGATGAGATCCTGCTTGACCACGCGATATGGGATCGATGTGATGATGATCTGGTACTGCCCTTTCTTGTCTTCGACAATTTCGGCCTCTCCGCGCACGACGATGCCGCCGCGACCAGTCGAGTACGTGTGCTGAATATCTTTTTCGCCGTACATAACTGCACCGGTTGGAAAATCAGGGCCTTTGATAAATTTCAAAAGATCATCAGTCGTCGCATCTTTATTTTCAATCAAATGAACTGTCGCATCCACTACCTCGCCGAGGTTATGCGGAGCGATGTTTGTGGCCATACCAACGGCAATACCGAGAGTTCCATTTAATAGAAGGTTTGGGACGGCTGTCGGAAAAACAACAGGTTCTTTGCGAGTACCGTCATAGTTTGGACGAAAATCAACCGTGTCTTTATCGATATCACGGAGAAGCTCCGCTGAAATACGAGCCATACGTGCCTCGGTATATCGCATAGCCGCCTGAGGGTCACCGTCGACGTTACCAAAGTTTCCTTGACCTTGGATGAGTGGGTAACGCATTTTGAAATCTTGCGCCATCACAACCATCGAGTCGTACACCGCCACGTCGCCGTGTGGGTGATAGTTTCCGAGCACGTCTCCGACCACCACGGCTGATTTACGAAACTTTGCACTAGCAGTAAGTCCTTTTTCATTCATAGCAAAAAGGATGCGGCGATGCACCGGCTTGAGCCCGTCACGAACATCGGGCAATGCACGTGCAGTAATAACTGACATTGCGTAGTCAAGATACGACTCACGCATTTCTGTCGTAATACTGCGCCCAACGATACCAAGCTTTGGATCGCGAGGTACATTTTCAGTCGGTTCAGCTTTCTTTTCAGTCGGTTTTTTTGGCATGCGTTAAAAAAATATGGGTAATATATAGGTTTGGTACCCGACAAATATAGCAAAAAATTGCCAACGCGACAACTAGTATGTTGAACCTTGAGAGAGATGATTGACTAGATCGCGAGTCTTTGGCCCCACTTGTCCCGAGCCTGGTTTGCCGACTGGAATGATACCGTGAGCTGCCTGGAAACGAATGAGTGCCGTGTCAGTTGCGGGCCCCAGTTTTCCATTGATCGGACCATTGTAGAATCCTTGTGTCGTGAGGACTTTTTGAAGGATCACCACTTGAGGACCAACATCACCGGGTATGAGAAGGTGGTCAATAAATGTCGATGGCTGTGTGGAAACTGGGGTTGGATTTGCGATCACCGCTTGCTTAGGTGACGCAACGACGACAAGCTGAGTCGAACCAACCATAGGAGTAGTGGTGTGTATCGTCGTGGTGGCAATATCCGTAGCGGTTGTCGACGAACCAGAAAAATATGATGCAATTCCCTGAAATGTGTTACCGACTGGAGCAAAAGCAGCGCCAATATTTGCTTCCAGCGCTGCAAATGGCGACACTACCGCAGAGGCTGTTCCACCACTGATGCTACTATCTTGATTTGGCGATCCGAGGGTGACCGACAACGATACTGCCCAAAAAATAAAAATAATACCCGTGATGCCGACAGCCGTACTGAGAGCAATTATTTGCTTTTTATGTTCTGGTAATTTTCGTAATTGTTCGAGTTTTTCAAACATATT
>JBAXYC010000023.1:0-8601 GCA_037127615.1 bacterium
AGCCAGGACTTGATGACGCTCGCTGGTTCAAGCTTTCTGATATCCTCGAACTCAATTTTTATAACGACATTTTGCCGATCGTCACGAAAGCGATCATGATTTTGAATGGCGATAGCAGTGGTGTAGTCGAGGAAAAGTAGTACAACGACGGAATAATAATGCCTCAGCATCAAATACTATGAAACAAAAAATGCCCAATTTCGAGGAGTTTGCTAAAAAAATCGGTGTCACATTTAATGACATTGATCTACTAAAGACTGCGTGTACACATCGTTCATATTTAAATGAAAATCGCGGTCTCAAACTCGAGCACAATGAGCGCCTTGAGTTCCTTGGCGACGCTGTTCTTGAGCTCGTGGTTACTTTTTTTCTATTTAAAAAATATCCAACAAAAAATGAGGGGGATATGACCTCGTATCGTGCCGCGATCGTAAATACGCACAGTCTTTCTCGCGTTGCGGAACATATAAAGGTCAATGAATACCTACTTCTTTCACGTGGTGAGGAAAAAGATCTTGGTCGCGCTCGCGGCATCATCATGGCGGATAGCGTTGAGGCTGTCATTGGAGCTATCTACGTGGACCAGGGTTACTCTGGTGCCGCAAATTTTATTTCAGAAAATATTCTTGAAGTCATCGACATCGAGGAGATCGTCAGCAAAAAACTCTGGCTCGATGCGAAAAGCCGTTTTCAGGAAAAAGCTCAGGAGCTCGCTGGGCAGACACCAGTCTATAAAACAGTAAAAGAAACTGGTCCCGATCATGACAAGATATTTACGCTCGGTGTGTTTATCGGTGATGTCCAGATCGCCCTCGGCGTCGGTCCATCAAAGCAAGAAGCTGAACAAAAAGCCGCTGAAAAAGCTCTCGAAGCGAAGGGTTGGTAGGTTTTAAGTTATTCACAGTGACCCTTGCTACGCTACAGAATAGTGCTATTATTATCTACATGATTCGCGTGATTACAACAACTAACTTTTTCACATCGTCCCTTACAAAGTCTTGGGGTGCTGTTGGAAGTCGGTTTTTGTAACAAATCTCACTATTAGTTACAGCAACGGACTCCCAACAACGGAGTCCGTTTTGTTTATCTCGCCGTGTGTGCGGATGAGAAAGTTACAAAATCAGTTCATTGCTAGATCAAACTAAATTGACGTATGAACGCAAAAGTCCTACCACCGAAAACCTTACCAGTCGGTTCAGAAGTGTTTAAAACAAAGCGCACCCGTAGTCTACTCGCCCCGAACCAGGATGGGCGGATTGGCTGGGCAGGAAATCCTCGTTCTGAGTATTTTTGCTCAATCGAGGAGAACATGTGGAAACTGGTCGAACCGAAACCTAAACTTGAATTGTTTCCACCACGGCGGCCTCAGGTTGCACCAACATCGACCACGGAAAAGCCAATCCATGTCTCGGCATATATGTTCGAAGGCTCTGTCGAAGAGGTGGAAAACGTCGGTTGCAGTTAATTTAATTTCGGGGCTACGTGTGCCTGGCAGAGTGCGTCGACCTGAGAGTCGACACCTGCTGTTTGTCACCATTTGACGACACACGTAGCCTCAACGATTTCAACGCGTAGTTTCGACTACGCGTTTTTTATTACTAGTTTTCAATGAGGCTAGAATAAGGTAAAATACTGCTATGCATCTCAAGTCCTTGGAGATCTCAGGATTCAAGTCGTTCGCTAAAAAAGCGACGCTTTCTTTTACGTCGCCGATATCGGCGATTGTGGGACCAAACGGCTCGGGAAAGTCCAACGTCGCCGAGGCGTTTCGCTTTGTGCTGGGTGAACAGTCGATAAAGTCGCTACGCGGCAAGCGCGGTGAGGATCTTATTTTCAATGGCGGTTCAGGACCCGCTGGAGCTGGTGGTATGGGTGGGATCGGCAGTGTGGGTGGTTTTGTTACTGGCATCGGTGCGGCATCGACAAGCGGTCGTGCAAATCGTGCTGGCGTGAAGGTTGTTTTTGACAATTCAAAACGCATTTTAAATGTGGATTTTGATGAGGTGACGCTCGAGCGCGTTGTCCATCGCGATAGCTCAAATGAATATTTTATAAATGGCTCACTCGTGCGTCTCAAGGATATTGTGGAGCTTCTTGCCGGTGCGCATATTGGCGCATCAGGACATCATATTATTTCTCAGGGTGAGGCCGACCGTATTTTAAATGCAAATATCCGCGAACGACGTGAGATGATCGAGGACGCGCTTGGTCTTAAGATTTATCAATATAAAAAAACAGAAAGTCAGCGCAAGCTCGAAAAGACCGAGGAGAATATGAAATCTGTCGAGTCACTCCGTCGTGAGATTGCACCGCATCTCAAATTTCTCAAAAAGCAGGTTGAGAAAGTTGAAAAGGTTCAAGAAATGCGCGAATCACTCAAGCTCGCATATCAGGAGTATTTCAAGCGCGAGGAGGTCTATCTCAAACACGAGCATGCTCGTGTAGAGGCGGATAAAAAAGGTCCAACAAGTGAGCTCCGAGAGCTTGATGCCGCCCTTGCTGAAGCAAAAAATATTCTTGCTAGCTCAAAAAATGCTGATGCAACGAGTGGTGAAGTAATTTCTCTTGAGCAAGAGCTTGCACGAGCGCGCAATGAAAAGGATGCTACTGCCCGTGAGCTCGGCCAAGTTGAAGGAGAAATCTCCGCCGCACTCCGTGCGATCCAGCGTGAAAAAGACAAACAAAGTCGCGATGAAAACAAAACGGTGTATCTCCGTGATGTGGAAGAGATTGCTAAGCAGGTTTTTACGATTGATTCTCTTGATGAAATCAGAAAGCTGGTCAAGGAGTTTATCGCACGTCATCGCACCGCTGAGAACTCATCAGCACTTGATGATTTTGAAAAAGAAGTTGTTGAGCTTCGCACTAAAAAAGCAGCACTCGAACATAGTTTGAAAATTGCTGGTGAAAAAGAGGTCGCGACACACGAGTTGTATACGCAGCTTCGTCACAAGATTGATCAGGAAAAAGACACAAACCGCGAGGCTGAGAAAAATGTTTTCAAGATCATAGCTCGTCAAAACGAAATCCGCGGTATTTTAAATACGCTCAAAAGTCACGAGGACAGGGTTGCCCTCGAACAGGAAGCGTACAAGCGTGAGCTCCAAGAGGCGCATATCATGGTGGGGCGTGAAGCGGTCAATTTTGCTAGTGTGCCCGCTCTCATAACGCTTACTGACGCAGATATTATCGCTGAGGCTCGTACTGCCCAGGAGGAGCGCCGCCGCGCTATCGAAAAGACAAAGATTCGCATCGAGGATTCTGGCGCGGGCAACAGCTCGGAGATTTTGAAAGAATATAAAGAGGTTGAGGAACGCGATGGTTTTCTCGCGCGCGAGCTTGAGGATCTAGACAAATCAAAAGTATCGCTCGTTGCACTCATTGCCGAGCTTGATCAACGACTCGATATCGAATTTAAAGAGGGAATTTTGAAGATAAATGTGCAGTTCCAGAACTTTTTTGCACTCATGTTTGGTGGTGGAAACGCAGGACTAAACGTCGTTCGCGAAAAGAAGCGCAAGTGCCGAGCCGATACCGACCTCGTATTGAGCGATGAAGAAATGGCGCGCGACATGGATGCCGCGAGTGGCGATGGATTAGGTGACGGTGGAGAAGAGGAAGAGGGTGCAGAGGGAATTGAAATCAACGTCAACCTTCCGCGCAAGAAAGTGAAAAGTCTCATGATGCTTTCCGGAGGAGAGCGCGCTCTCACATCGATCGCACTTTTGTTTGCCGTCTCTCAAGTAAATCCACCTCCGTTTATCATCCTCGACGAGACAGACGCAGCGCTTGATGAAGCCAACTCTAAAAAATACGGAGATATGATCGCAAATCTTTCGCAGTACTCGCAGCTTATTTTGATCACTCACAACCGTGAGACAATGTCGCGTGCAGGGGTACTCTACGGCGTCACAATGGGTAACGACGGTGCATCGCGGCTGCTTTCTATCCAGTTTGATGAGGCGGTGAAGGTTGCGAAATAAAAACTGCATCAGAGATGATGCAGTTTTTATTTATTTTACTAAAACATAATCGAGCGTTTTTCTATCAAGATCCGCACCGGTCACTTTAAACTTGATGGGATCGCCGAGAGTAAATTTTTGTTTGCTGCGCTCGCCGATGATTGAGTATGTCTTTTGATTGAATGAATAAAAGTCAGTGCCGAGATCACGGAGCTTGATCATGCCTTCTGAGCGTGTTTCATTTTCCTCGACATAGACGCCCCAGTCGCTGACGCCAGAGATAGTGCCGTCGAAGACCTGACCGACACGCGAGCTCATGTACTCAACCTGCTTGAGCTTTTTACTATCGCGTTCAGCACTCGAAGCGTCGATTTCACGACGTGTAGAGCTTTCTGCAATATTTTGGAATGTCACGATATCCTTGTCGCCGAGCGGTTCATGGTTGATATGCTTCGCAAGGATGCGGTGAACGAGGAGGTCAGGATAGCGACGAATCGGCGATGTGAAATGCGTATAAAAATCAAATGCTAAACCAAAGTGGCCAATATTTTTAGTCGAGTAGATAGCTTTCTGCATCGAACGGACTGCGGCGGTGGCGATAAGGCCTTCATGCGGCGTGCCCTCGACTTCCTTGAGAAGCTTGTTCATCTCACGAGCTGTGACGACGCCATCCTTTCCAACGACGAGGCTATAGCCGAGCGCCTTCGCAAATGTGGCAAGATCAGCGATCTTTTCCTTGTCAGGCGCATCATGAATACGATATATAGCGCCAGTATCGCGTGGACCATTGCTTTTGATTGAATCAAAGATAAACTTTGCAACTTCGCGGTTTGCGAGCAGCATGTACTCCTCGACGAGCTTGTGCGTGTCGAGGCGCTCTTTCTTGTAGACACCGATTGGCTTGCCGTTTTCGTCGAGTTTGAATTTAATTTCTTCTTGTTCAAATTCGATAGCACCCGCGGCAAACTTTTCTTTTTGGAGGATTTTGGCAATTCGGTTCATTGTTTTCAAATGCTCACCGTACTGCATACCCGTTTCTGCAAGAGATGCAGGTTGTGTATTGCTCGAATATTTCTCCACGAGCTTTGCATCGCCGTCGATAGCAGCTTGTGCAGTCTCGTATGTAAATCGATGTGTCGAATTCATGACTGTGCGACCGAACCATCGAGTGTGGATCTTTGCTTTGTCGTCGATAGTAAAAATAGCAGAAAACGTCAGCTTGTCCTCATGCGGGTTCAAGCTACAAACGTCGTTTGAGAGGACCTCGGGGAGCATAGGGATAGTGCGGTCAACGAGATAGACCGAACAGCCGCGCTTCACTGCTTCCTTGTCGAGGGCTGAGCCTTCACGGACATAGTGGGAGACGTCGGCAATATGTACGCCGATCTCGTACAGCGCGGCGCCATTTACGTCAGGCAATTTTTTAAATGAAATAGCATCGTCAAAGTCCTTTGCATCAAATGGGTCAATCGTGAATGTCTCTGTTTGACGAATGTCACGACGCTTTGCGATCTCATCAGCTGGAATTATTTTTTCCGTACGTTCGATCAGAGCAGCTTCTTCTTCGACTGCGGCAGGGAAGCCAACTTGGAATCCTTTTTCGAGGACGATTGATTCCATTTCGACATTATTGTCACCTTTTGCGCCGAGAACTTTGATTATTTTTCCAACAGGATTTTTCTTCGAATCGATCCATCCAGCGTAGTCAATACTGACTTGCACCTTCTGATCTTTTTTGAGCGCTGCAGCTGCAGCATCTGTTGGAGAAATGGCGATGTCCGTATACATTTTCTTGTCGTCGGGGATAATGAAAAAGAAGCCGTTCTCAACATCTACTGTACCAACAAATGTCTCGCGAGCACGTGCGATCACACGGATGACTTCACCCGCGCGCTGAGGAATAACCTTTGGTGCATCAGGTCGAGGTGGTCGCGTACTTTTTGGTGCAGCATCTTTGCCAGTCAGTCGCACTTCGACAGTATCTCCGTTCAGCGCACCATTTAAAAAACCAACATCGATGACAATGTCGGTGCCTTTATCTTTTATGTCTGCAGCAGGATCGCTTATGAAACCAAGCCCTTTACGGGTGGTAGTTATCGTGCCTGTAATAGTATTGTTCACCTGACTACTATAGCCTATCTTGCTCTTTTTTCAAAGGTCTGCTAAGATAGCTCCCACATATGTTAATGATACGACTACAGCGAGTGGGACGCGTTCACGAGCCGACATTTCGACTCGTTCTTACTGATTCTAAAAATGGCCCAAAGAGCGGCAAGTACCTCAAGGTTCTTGGTTCATACGACGCTCGTCGTGAAAACAAGATAGAGCAGTTTGATGTACCAGCTATCAAGGAATGGATGTCAAAAGGTGCCAAGCTCTCAGTCACTGTCCACAACTTCCTCGTTAGCAAGAAAGTCCTTACTGGAAAAAAGCTCAACGCTCTTCCTAAACGCACAAAGATTGAAAAGGCAGCAGAGCCAGTCGTAGAGGCTCCAAAAGCCGCCACAGCTCCTGCTACAGAGGCAGCACCTGTAGCAGCATAATCTCGTTCTCGTTTTATTTCATGACCTGTGTACAACTCGGTTGACCGACATACCTATTCCTGTACAATAGAGCTACCGAATGCAGATTATTCCTTTTCCTTTACAAGATTTAAATAAAAAACCGCCATGCAAAACCAGGATCAACAGTTTCTCGAGTACGTTATCAAAGCTCTCGTCGACAACCCAAATGACATCAAGATCGCTCGCACCGTAGATGAAATGGGTGTTCTCATGACCCTTGAAGTCAGCGCTGCAGATATGGGGAAGGTGATTGGCCGCTCCGGCAATACCGCAAAGGCTATCCGCACGCTCCTCCGTGTTGTAGGTATGAAAAACAACTCCCGCGTCAACCTCAAGATCAACGAACCAGAAGGCGCCGCTCCTCGCGAGTCAAAGGCCTCAAAGACAGTGGACGAGGCAATGGCGGATCTCAAGATCTAGTACATAAAAATACAACTCACACACGTTTCGAGAGTGCGGAAATCGTTACTACGATTTCCTAGTCCTCGGCCTCTTCGGCCTGCGTACACTCTCTCAACATGTGTGAGTTGTATTTTTATTTACCCAGTCTTGACAGGTCTCTAAACGGGTATAAGGTTACTATAGGCAAGATGTGTGTCTTGACCTTTGAAAACAAATAATAACCTCGCCCCAAAGTGCCCAAGGGCACCTGAAGGCAGTCTTCCCAAGGGAAGATGAAGAGGGTCCAAGGACCCGAAAGGTAACAAATGCAAACGAAAAACATAGTAGACCTGCTCGCAAACAAAGTGGTGACGAAAAATATATTCCTCTTCAAACTTCTAAATGGAATGAATGAAGCCGATCAAATTAAGGTGATCGAAGGTAGCATCCATGATCTTGCTCAAGTTGGAAGGCAAGATGAGGCGATGGAGCTGATTCAGCTCCTGTGGCCTGCCATTGTAATGTCCGATCCCGGAGCTGCTATTGAAGAAGACGATGGCAGCCCGTTAGGTCATGGCATCAATCTAAAACTAACAGGACTGAGCGATGGTGAACAATTTGAGCTGGATTCCTCATTAGAAAAATACGCTGTTTTTTGCCAAGAGCTGCTTCTCCGTTTAGTTGGTGTTACTCCACTGCAAGTAAAAGTGATTCGGATGGCTGCATATGAACTCCTGTGTGCAGCACATCTGATGCGTGATAGTGAAAAAGCAAAAGGTTTTTTTACTTGCTACATTGGCTATTTGGCCGGGTATCATTTTCAAACTAACTCATGGCCACTTGAGGAGCAGCGTGTCCAGGTTCCAGCACTTTTGCGCGACAGTCTCAAAAATACTCCGTTGCGTGAAGGACAAGAGCGAAGGAAGAATCTACTGGCATATTTGCTTACAATTAAGAGATGGTTTGAGCATGAAAGTGGCAGACAACAGGCAGAAATAATTATGCAAGTTGCTGAAGTGGTAATCATTGCAATCTGTCACGAGGATCCCATGGGTTCCTACAAGCTGTTTCTCGATATCGCCGAAAGACGACTAGGCAAAAAGTAAAAGCAGTTTCAATCATGGCGCTCGCACAACCGCGGGCGTCTTTTTAATTTTCCAAAACGATTTTTGACCCAATTTAAAAAATATGGTAATGTGTTTTTCATGAACTACCACGTTATTACATTGTTTCCGCAGGCATTTGATTCATATCTGAATGAATCGATTTTGAAGCGGGCGATTGAGGACAAGAAAATCAAGGTCAAATTCTACAATCCGCGCGATTTTACAAATGGCACAAGTTATGCCGACCGACGAGTGGATGACCGACCATATGGTGGTGGCCCAGGGATGGTCATCGAAGCACTACCGGTGATGAAGGCTATCGCAAAAGCAGTTGGCAAGAAAAAGAAAGTCAAGATCATTTTCTTTTCTCCTGCCGGAAAACTTGCTGATACTACATATGTAAAAAATGCAGCACAAAAATTTTCCGACATCGTTTTTATCTGTGGCCGCTATGAGGGCATCGACTAGCGTGTCACTAATCTCATCACCGATCGAGTGAGCATAGGCCCCTACGTGCTCAGCGGCGGCGAGATAGCCGCCATGACCACGCTCGACGCGGTCGTGCGCAAGATCGAGGGAGCCATCAGC
>JBAXYC010000024.1:0-8321 GCA_037127615.1 bacterium
TCCGTATGGTGTCTGGACGATGACTCCCATGGCATCGGGAATCGTATGAGTCACGGCGAAGAATTTTACTTTCATTTTTCCAAGAGTAATCGTCTCATCTTTTTCGACAATTTTCACATCGAGTGGCTTTTCAGCAGGAAATTCTTCCTGACGCTTGTTGATGAGTACCGATGTGAGCATGCGCGTGTAGAGTGGTGGGTTGCCGATGCGAGGCATGATGTATGGAATACCTCCAATATGATCGAGGTGACCGTGAGTAATGATCACTGCACGAACTTTACTTTTTCGTTCCTCGAGATATTTTGTGTTTGGCAAAATGTAATCAATACCAGGAGTGTTTTCATCTTTAAATTGAAAACCAATATCGATAACGATAATATCATCGCCAAATTCGATAGCGGTCATATTTTTTCCGATCTCCTCAACACCTCCAAGCGGAATAATACGAATACTGTCAGCGGCAAGCGGTGGAACAGTATCCTCCACTTGTTTATGCTGTTGGGTTGCATCAGGAAGTTTTGGGCGAGGGCCATGGCCGCCGCGTCCTCCTGCGCCACCGCCAGTGCTGCGCCCACGGCTGTCACCGCGTCCGCCACCAAATCCACCACGTCCCCCTCGTCCACCTCTGCTGTCGCCACGTCCTCCGCGAGGGCCAAAGCCGCTGCGAGGTGCACCTGTGGTCGCACTTGCGCTCGGTGATGTCGTTGCAGTAGCTACTGGCGACGATGTCACTGACGAGATAGGAGCGGGAGATGGTGCGATTGTTGATTGTGGTTTGATCTGTGTTTTTTCTGGTTCAGGATTCATAGGAGTAGTTATTAATTGTTATTGCTTTTTGATAAAAAATTTCCATACGCTGTCGGTGTCGATATACCACTTTGAAACTTCACTCCATCTATTTGCTGGTACTGATACTGCGTTGATCGCTATGCCATAAATTTTATTTGGAACGATGTAAATGAAATCTGGCGAATAGAGGAAGATGGCGGGGACGTCGTTCTGGATAATGGTTGCAAAGTTGCCGTAGTCGGTGAGGCGCTGGCTCATGTCTGACTCACTGCGCGCCGCCTCGAGAAGTTTGTCTGTCTGACTGTTGACGTACATTGCTATGTTGAGACCCGGAGCATTACGTTGTGATGAGTGCCAGAAGGCGTACAGATCGACGCTGTTGCTAATCGATTCTCCAAAAAGGATGGCATCGTAGGATCGGGACTCGATGACATTTTGATTGAAATCACTTGGTTGAAATATTTTGATAGTAACCTTTGCGCCAATTGCTGCCCATTGTGTTTTCAAAATCTGTGCAGTCGCAGTAAGGTCGGGCGAATCTGCGGTTGAGATAGAAAATGCAAGGCTGGTTGTGCCAGTTTTTGTTTTTTTCTGAAATACGCCATCATTACCGAGTGTCCAGCCGTCTTTGACGAGGATGGATTGTGCTGCAGATATGTTTGCGTTTGCGAGCGCAGTTGTCGATGCTGATGACACAGCCATAAGTCCTGCAGGAATAGGTCCAGCGACAGCAGTGCCATAACCGGCGAGGACTTGCTCGATGATCTGTTTTCTATCGACGGCAGTGTTGAGTGCCTGGCGAACTGCTTTATCAGAAAAGATCGATGCTTGATTTTGATTGAAAAACACACCGAAGATGCGTGGTAATGGTGCTGTTATGATATGCGAGGCATTTGTCGATGAAGCGATATCAGTAGCGTCTACCGGAGAGACAGTTGAGATGCTTTCAATGGTACCGTTGTTGTAAGCGGCAACAGCTGTTTTTTCGTCAGCAAAAAAAGCAATATTTATAGTAGAAATAAATGCTGTCCCTGCTGGATGGCCGCTCCATGGTACGAGGACATAGCTTGTGGGAATGCCACCGCTATCACGTACGATACTTGCGAGCTTGTATGGACCAGCGCCAATCGGCTCGATATTATATTCACTGAAAATAAATTGGTCAGTGCTAACATTGTTCCAGATATGTTTCGGAAGAATACCGACAGTCGTGTTTGCAAGGAAGGGTGAGTACGGCTGCTTGAGGATAAATTGGATCTGGTTTGCCGCAACTACTTTTATTGTGATATTTGCCCAGTTTGCACGGAGAGGACTCTTGAGGCTGCTGTCCTGTATTTTTGCAATAGTAAATGCTACATCGTCAGCAGTGAGTGTTGTGCCATCTTGGAAGCGGAGGTTATTTTTTAATGTAAAGGTATAGGTCAGTGCGTCAGTAGATATTGTGTACGATGCAGCAAGGTCAGGGACGAGCGTACCGTTGTCATATTTCATGAGACCTGCATAAATGAGGGCGGAAAGGTCCTTGTCGGCATCACTGAATGCAAGTACGGGGTTCACGAGACGTGGAAGACCAATCACACCCTCAGTCAGGCTTCCACCTTGTGTAGGTACAGAAACAAGAAAAAGTTGATTGACTTGTTTAGCCAAAATAGCAGCACTTATGATGAGGAGAATGATACAAGCACCAAAAATAACCTTTTCTGTTGGGGAAAATTTTTGTATGAGTGCGAGCAGTTTGTCGCCGCCTTTGATGCGTAATTCTTTTTCGTTATTCACAGGATTGGCTTTTTGGGCCTAATGAAAATAATGTTGAAATCGGACTATTTGACGAGGTTGAGTAGTGCTGAAACAGCGAAAAGGATCGCAACAGCAATTGTGATAATGAATAGGGTCTTTTCAAAACCGCGTCGTGTATGGAATGCCGAGCTGAAATTGTCGCTTCCGCCGAATGCTCCGCCCATGGCTGCGCCAGTCTGCTGCAGTAAAATAGCCGCAACTAGGATGATTGCGAGCA
Organism: bacterium; assembly: GCA_037127615.1. GTDB lineage: Bacteria > Patescibacteriota > Minisyncoccia > Phycocordibacterales > PALSA-1337 > PALSA-1337. The sequence continues at coordinate 2,804 of JBAXYC010000024.1, forward strand.
CAATCTGTATATACGGTAGCAGAGATGAAATAGCCTTCATTGGGAGAGAGTATAGCATATCTGTAAATTATGACAAATGTTAGATTACAGGCATAGCTGTTGTGTATAAAGAGATATATAATGTATCTATTATGAACCCAGAACAAAAAAATCAATCAATAGTGCTGGCAGCGGTTATTATTGGCGCTATTATCGTACTCGTTGCGGGGTATTATTTCTACGGCAAGTCACATGGAACACAGTCATTTCCGGTGGTGCCCGCGCCGAGCCCGATGGCTACTTCTACTGCGGTAGTTGTAGTGGCATCGAGTACAGAGCAAGCACCGCAAGGTGCTGCTGTAGATACGTCGACATGGGAAACATACTTAAATTTCGAAGTCGGTTTTAGTATTAAGTATCCAAAGAATCTTTTACTAGATTCGTCTGACTCGTCAATATTTAAGGTTACGTTTCCAAAGGCAACTTACTTTTCAACTGTATATTCTGATGATGTTGTTGTGAGTGTTGTCACCGGTGTGACATGTCAGCCAATTATATATAGCGGCCACGGCGAGGGGGCGGAAAATATTGTGATCAATGGAATCAATTTTCTACGAAATAGGACTGAGGATGTTGCAGCAGGAAATCTGTACAATGATGTTACGTACGATACCATGCGCAATGGTGTTTGTTACCGTATTCTTTTTCATGACCACCGTGCGAATGGTGCAGGGTTGTATGAAAGCGATCCAGCAAAAATAGCTGCGCTTACTACCGCTCGCGATGCAGAGTTTGCTCATGTGAGTACTATTGTGAGCGCTATGCTGTCTTCTTTTATTTTTGTTAATACTCCAAACGGACAGGACGAGACAACGTATTCTGGTGACACAACGGGCAGAACACATATCACACCAGTTTCTGCGGGTGCTTCCAGCGTATCGTCATCACCGACAACAATTATCTCTATTGACTCTATTTTCCCTGGAACTGCCTCAATAGGTAGTGCGGTAACCGTAAATGGATCTGGTTTCTTGGGACACGACACGGTAGTTTGGATCACAAATGGCACGACCAAAGGGGTGCTCTGGGGTGGAATGCCGGCAAGTGACAACTCGATTTCTGCCGTGATTCAAAGCAAGGTGTGCACTATATATAATGGGGCGTCAGGCTTGCCATGCCCATCGTATCTTGTGCTCGCGCCAGGCACATACGCTGTGTACGTCGTCAATCAAAATGGCGTGACCGATACGGTGTACCTCAAAATCCAGTAAATTTGGTGGTATACTAGTAGGTACGAATTTAAAGAAAAATAATTATTACAATAAAACATTTATGACAATATTTTTAATCATTTTAGTTGCGATCGTGCTGTGGGCAGTGTTTTCGTATAACCGTTTGGTTACCATGATCAATCGCGCAAAGGAAGCGTGGGCAGATATCGATGTTCAACTTAAGCGACGTTATGATTTGATCCCAAATCTCGTAAATACAGTGAAGGGCTATGCAACACACGAGACGCAGGCTTTCGAAAATGTGACGAAGGCTCGCACGGTAGCAATGGGCGCAGGATCACTCACTGAAAAAGGTGCGGCAGAAGCAGGTCTTGCGGGCGCATTGAAATCCGTCTTTGCTATCGCTGAGGCATATCCTGACCTCAAGGCAAATCAAAACTTCCTTTCTCTCCAGACCGAGCTCACTGATACTGAGGACAAGATCCAGGCCGCACGCCGTTTCTATAATGGCAATGTTCGAGATCTCAACACATCAATCCAGGTTTTTCCAGGAAACATCATCGCGGGGGCTTTTCATTTTTCTCAAATGGAATTCTTCCAGCTCGATGCCGCTGAGGCCACAGCCGTAAAGCAGCCTGTCGCAGTGAAGTTCTAGTTATCGCAGTTTTTTACTCTCCGTTTATGGCCACCCTATACACACAACAGGATAAAAATGTCCGCAGAACGTGGCTTTTGATGGCCTTGTTTCTAGTGATTATCGTTGCTATCGGTTGGTTTGTGAGCTATTACTACAATAGCCCAGCTATCCTTATTTTTGCAGTTGTTTTTTCTGTTGTGATGAATGTGGTGAGCTATTGGTATTCGGATAAAATATCATTATCACTTGCGGGCGCGAAGCCTGCCACGCGAGATCAATATCCGGAGCTGTATCGAGTCGTTGAGAACCTCTCGATCACTGCGGGGTTGCCAAAGCCCGCGCTCTACGTGATCCCTGATGCCGCGCCAAATGCTTTTGCGACTGGACGCAATAAAGAGCACGCCGCAGTTGCTGTGACGAGCGGGCTACTCGGAATGATGAATACGAATGAATTGTCTGGTGTGCTCGCGCATGAGCTGTCGCATATTGGAAATCGGGATACACTTTTACAAACGGTTGTCGTGGTACTTGTTGGCATGATTGCTATCCTTGCAAATATCTTCACGCGCTCATCATGGCTTGGAGGAGGGTCGCGAGGAAATAGCAGGGAGGGGAATAATCCACTGGCTGCTGCGCTTGCTATTGCAGGTATTATTTTTGTTATTTTGTCACCGATCATTGCAAAGCTTATTCAGCTTGCGATCTCTCGTAAGCGAGAGTTTCTCGCTGACGCCGACGGAGCGCTTTTGACGCGATATCCAGAAGGGCTTGCGAGTGCTCTTGAAAAGATTGCCGCGTATGGTGCGCCGTTGCAGCATGCAAATAATGCAACGGCGCACCTTTACATCTCAAATCCATTTGGTTCAAAAGCTGTAGCTGGCTTGTCAAAACTCTTTATGACACACCCACCGACGGCGGAGCGTATTGCTATACTGCGAGGAATGGAATAGTTTTTTGGTCATTTTAAAATTGGAGAAGTCGCATAGCGGTCTAGTGCGCCACCTTGGAAAGGTGGTGTGCCTTAACGGGCACCAGGAGTTCGAATCTCCTCTTCTCCGCAGAGTCGAGTGAGCTCGAGTGTCAAGAGGTAGTCGAGCGCTCGAAATGCATATTACTACATGTGAGTTATAGAATAAAAAAGAGACAAACCGAAGTCTGTCTCTTGTGTGTAAAACGTTGAGGTTTGTTTTAAATCAGCGACACTGATACCTCACCCTTTTACCTGGTATTTTTCCGACTCGGACATCGAGTTCAGAAATAATCACGTGAGTTGGGATGGTTCCGTGGATTTCTGAAAGAGGAACCCAGTCTTTCTTGCCGTCACTGAAACGTATCCGATAGCAAGGACGAGTTTTGTGACCTTTGGGCGTTGCAAAATAAACACCGATAATCTCGGCCGGTGTTCCTGGTCGAAATGCGTAAGGATGAATACCGACCAAAAATGCCTTTTCGCGCGATTTTTTGGGAGACAATGCTGCAGGGGTTTTTGCGAGTAGGGCTGCAAATCGTTTGCATGCCGGACTACTGCAACAGCGAATGAATGAATTACCATTGACCGCTTCCATTGTTGATTTCCTCCGACAAGTTCCTCCAAAAGAAGGACTGTTGATACAATTGTCTTTTTGCCAATCTGATTTCTTCTGAAAGGCAACTCCATACATGGCTCTGGGGAGTTTGCCGACCGCAGGGTATTTCTTTTTCATTGTTCTGGTTCTGGTTGTGAACTACTACAAGCAGTTCGGTCGCTACCTTAAAATCTAGTCTTTTTGTAGGAAATGTCAATAAGGGATATCCGTATATTAGTCTGTAAGATATTTTACTCACTCGAGACGCGTCGATGTGATATCATAAAAAGTGTCCCAAAAGCCTTGTGGTGCAATGAACCAAAAGGTTCTAACTCGAGACTCTCCGCAGTGAGTGAGCGAAGCGAACGAACAGCAGGAGAAGAGCAAAGCCTTGGTGGCTTTGCGTAGGAGGTTCGAAGACCTTGAGCATATTTTCTCATGGCCGAAGGCTATGAGAAAATGCGAAAGGTGTACAGGTCCTGTAAGGACCGAATCTCTTACCTAGTTTGCCGGTCGATATGTAAACTGTCGGGCGCCAAGGAGAATAAGGACAGAGCCGATGATGTAGAGGACGTAGAAGAAAGCCGAGATTGGAACATTGTAGAAAAAGAAAACACGGCCGATCTGAGACTCAAACGAAATAAATGCTGCAAGGAGGACGCCCGCAGTGATGACGAGCATACCACTCGAGATTAGGCGGAGTGGCTTTCGAAGAATATTTACAAAAATATCTGCTGACTGATAAAGGTATGCAGCGGAGACGACTCCACAAATCACAGCGACGAAAATGAGCATGAGTTGAAGTTGTTGATTCATGGATATATTATAGTACGCCTCGTATTTTGCGTCCATACCTGTATTCATTGTAAATAAGGGCAAGGATAAACAGGTCAAACATCGTCAATGCGAGGAGCCAGAGGCCTGGTGTGTAGAAGTATTGGAACATCTGATATGCGGCAAAAAGTGCGAGGACGACTATTGCAAAAGGGTATGCCCATTTTTTATCGAGAAGAAGGCCCCCAATTAGGAAAACTTTGATAGCACCATGGATGAGAAGATAATAAATAAGAAAAGTATGGGAACTAACTGCAAAATTGTTTGCCGTATTTAAAATATAATTTGCGACAACACTATCAGGGTTTTCGAGGAGCTCTCCCTGGGTAAGAAATGTGGTGACTCGCATGATTTCATTCGTATTAATGAAAAAGAGACTAAAACCAACTAGGCACTCAACGAGCGCGTTTACACCCTTGAGCCCGATAGACCACATAAAAATCCTGTGGAGCTTATTCTCCTCAGACTTTGTCGGCTTTTCGAATATGTGAATAGGCTCTGACATTTAGTTATCTTACAACAAAAAACCGCCCTTGGCGAAGCAGCGGAATTTTGGAAGCTCCTGATTTGATTCAGAATGTTCAGACTATAGACCTGAAGCTCTGAACCGATCAGCGGGCCCATTGCGTACCCGAACCACAAGGTACGCACGATTCACGATATCAAAGCGAGATAAAATCCTGATAAAGATTCGATACAATTTTGATGAAGTTTTGTATTACGCAATAAAATTTTCCACGCGCAAAGTAGGGCATGAAATTTCCTGAGCTTTCTGTTATAGTTATGGCTATGACAACGCCCGACCCGACAACCGCTTCATCTGTACCGAAAGGTCATCTTCATCCGATCACGCAGACTGTGCGTGAAATCTATTCAGTTTTTGCTGAGCTTGGTTTTGAAGTGGCGACCGGACCAGAGCTCGAGTATGAGTTTTACAACTTCGATGCACTCAACATCCCAAAGGATCATCCGTCGCGCGACATGCAGGATACGTTTTGGATAAAGGAAAATAAAGAAAATAAAAATACACTGCCCGACGAGCGTCTTGGTCGACGACTTCTCACAACACAGACGTCAGCTGTGCAGATTCGCTATATGGAAAAACACAAGCCGCCGTTTCGAGTGATCGTGCCCGGTAAGGTATTTCGAAATGAAGCGACTGACGCGACGCACGAAGCGCAGTTTTTTCAGCTCGAAGGCTTACTTATTGATAAAAAAGTTTCTCTCGCGGACTTGAAAGGGACGCTTGAACATGTTTTCAAAAAACTGTT
>JBAXYC010000025.1:0-8294 GCA_037127615.1 bacterium
ATGACACGGTGAATTTTTTATTCGAGGCACGATCCTCACCTGGGTTCATCTCAATGCGTTCACGGATCTCTGACATATATGCGTCAATACGACGAAACTGCTTGCCAGAGTGAGGTCGTGGCTTTGCCCCGCGTTCCATAAGCTCTTTCTGTGCTGCACCCTGGTCGCCAGCATCCCACTGCCAGCTCGAGTGTTTTGGAATACGAAATGCTGGATGATTGAGAACAACGATCAAGCGCCCGTTCATTTTTAATACGCGATTACACTCCTCGAGTGTGCCTGCGATATTTTCAATATTTTGAAGGGCAAGAATAATGATTACCTTGTCAACGCTTGCTGTCGGGCAAAATGTGAGCTTATCAGATGGAGCTACATGAAACTCAACCGGCTTTGTAGCCTTTTGAGCGGAGCTTCGTCGTACATCTTCCTGTGAATTTCGCTGAGCAATAGCGATGAGTTCCTTTGCAATATCAGCGCCGATCACCTTTGCGCCAGTTTTTTCTATTTCACGAGAAAAAAAGCCTTGCCCACATGCGAGATCAAGAATAGTTTCGCCTGGCTTTGGTGCGAGGAGACGTAGGAGGTTCGGCAAAATTAGATCTTTTTGATACGTTCCCTCCTGCTTCGTCAAAAGTTCATCATACCATCCCGAAACGCCACCCCATGAAGTATTCTGTTGCAGATTTTTGCTCATATAGTTATGCACTGCAGTATAGCATAAACTCTTGACGAAAGCGAATTTATATGAGTATAATAATACCTGGTTGTGGACTTACCGTAGAAAAGCATTGCGGTTCCCTCCGGTCCACATAGAACAAAACTCAGAAACAAAAAACTATGGCCAAACGTGCAACAGGAAATGAACCAGTGCGTTCCCATCTCACACTGACTAAAATCGAAAAACAAGAAATGGGACACCAATTCGCTGCAAGTCGTGAATTATTGACTCTGCCACCAACGGTCGCAGACAATGACGAAGACCCAGATGAATTGGAAGTAGAAGTTGGGCAAGGATCAAGGATGTTTCACCCTCACGCTGACCCCTGTGGTGACTTATTCGTTCACATGCGCCTGGTCTAGGATCTTAGGCGCGCGCTTCGGCGCAATGCAGTAAACAAAAACCGCTGGCGGCCCTTAATCGGTCCCTCCTCCAGCGGTTTGTTTTTGCTCAAATCCGAATTTTTGCAATTATTTCGCGTCCGCAACCGTCACTTTTTCCATAACAACCTTTACGATAGGTCGGTCCCCTTCATCGGTCGGCGTCTTTGCGATAGCATCGACTGTTTCCATACCAGAAACTACATGTCCAAAAATCGTGTAGTTGTGAGGAAGTGGCCCATCAGCATGCATAATAAAAAACTGGCTGCCGTTTGTATCTGGCCCAGAATTTGCCATTGCCACAGTGCCACGTACGTAGCCAGCCTGATATGACGGCGTCGCTGGGTTGAGTTCGTCAGCAAACGCGTAGCCTGGGCCGCCACGTCCTGTACCTGTCGGATCGCCACCCTGGATCATAAAGCCATTGATAACACGATGAAAAATAAGCCCATCATAAAAACCTTTCTGTGCAAGCGATACAAAATTCTTTACTGTATTTGGGGCATCAGCATCGTATGTCTCAAAGACAATAGGGCCTTTGTTTGTTTGTATGGTGATCATGTGTTGGTTATTTTTAATTTGATTAATAGATAATGAACTCGAAGCGACGGCGTCGACAGTACCAGCTGTGCTCGTAGCTGTCGAAACGCTGGCGTTGCCAGGCGACAAGACCGAAGTGACTGCTGGAGTAGCTGGCCAAAAGATGACAGCAAACGCGACAAGAATTGCCAAACCGATAACAAACCAAATAATTTGTTCTGGTGATTTTTTCATAGAAAAATATTATAGCATAGCCCTTGCTGCGTCGACAATTTTTTGTTTCGCTTCTGCAAGAGTGCCAGTGACGCGAATGCCCGCAGCCGCCTTATGACCGCCACCGCCAAGCATCAGCGCAAGCTTTGATAGGTCGTATTTCTCAGAATCACGCGTGCGCATGCTTCCCTTAAAAAGACCTGGCTCGATCTCCACAATGCAAATACCGATATCCCAGCCAACGACTGATTTGAGCTGTCCGGCCACACCTCCCGAGCTGGCATCCTTTGCATCAATACCTTTTTTTTCAAGATCAGCAAGTGTAACTGCTGCGATTGCCATATGTACATCCGCAAATACTTCTATATTACTAAGGGCAATCCCGTGCACAATGAGCTCACTTGGGGTACGGCTATTTTCCATTTGGGAAACGACATCAAGAAAATGTGGAGCGGTCCGCGCCAGCTCGCTAGCTGAAAGTAACGTCTCGGCTGTTGTATTTTCATATCTAAATCCTCCAGTGTCGGTAAATGCGCCAATAAAAAGATTTGCAGCAATATCTGGATTTAACACAATTCCCCATTCCTTAAATAGATCAAGGAGGAGGAGGGTCGTCGATGGATATGTTGCGTCAACGAGGTTGATATCATTGGCAAATTTTTTATTACTGATGTGATGATCGATGACAACTGTTTTAAGACCACTTGGAAAGATAATTGGCTGTGCTGCGCCGTCAACTATCGGGCTTTTTCGAGAAATCATCTCGGGCGACCCAGAGTCCTGGATAATAAAAAGGTCAAACGCGGCAAGATCGATCTCAAAAAAGTTCTTTGGGACAATACTTGCAAAGCCAGGAAAATGAGAAAACGCTTTTGGTATCTCACTGTCCCCGGCTATCACGGTCACTTTTTTGCCGAGCGACTCGAGCACTAGCTTCATGGCGAGCGCAGAGCCCACACTATCCGGGTCAGGCGATGGGTGACAATGCAAAAGAACGCTGGTCGAGCTCTTTATCAGGCTTAAAATATCAGGCGCAATTTTTTTTACTATTTCAGTCATATATCGTATTATGGGCAGATTATAGCATGATATACTATTCTCATGAATTCGAATCTTTTTGACGATCTAAAAACGACCGGCGCTCAAGGAAACGTATTTAAGGGGGATATCGACTACAGCAACGAAATACTTTCAACTTATTCACACGACGCGAGCCTCTTTGAGATCCGGCCACGCGTCGTCGTTTTTCCAAAAGATAGCGCTGACGTGCAAACCCTCGTCAAATGGGTCAATGCGCATCAGACAACAACGTTGCAAAAAAATAATGCTGGAATTGCAGTCCCGACCTCTGATCTTTCCATCACAGCACGCTCTGCGGGGACCGACATGTCAGGAGGTTCTATTAATGCAAGTATTATTGTCGACTTTACCCGCTACATGAATGCCATTGGGAAAGTAACAAGCGATTACGGCACAGTCCAACCAGGCTGCTATTATCGAAATTTTGAAAAAGAAACACTCAGGCACAGTGCAATCATGCCAACCTACCCTGCATCGCGCGAGATCTGTGCTGTCGGCGGCATGGTTGGCAACAACTCCGGCGGAGAGAAAAGCCTCAAGTACGGAAAGACTGCGGCACACGTACATGAACTCAACGTCGTCTTTACTGATGGTAATGAATACACAGTTCGCCCACTAACCGCGAGCGAGCTCGCAACGAAGGCGGCGCAAAATGACTTTGAAGGGGCTATATACAAACAGCTCTCCGATTTGATCAATAAAAATGCTGACGTCATCATGGCAGCAAAGCCGACTGTTTCAAAAAACTCAGCTGGTTACTACCTTTGGAATGTCTATGATAAAAAAACTGGAATATTTGATCTGTGCCAGCTCATTGTAGGCTCCCAAGGTACGCTTGGACTCGTAACACAGATTACATTTAAGCTTGTCCCTGTTGAACCGTTTTCAAATATGCTTGTCGTATTTTTGCCAGAGCTCTCTCATCTTTCCGAGCTCATCAATGAAATCCTCCCATCGGGTCCTGATAGTGTTGAGTCATATGACGACGCGAGTATGAAGCTTGCTATCAAATTTTCATTCGACTTTTTCCGACAACTTGGTTTCATGGGTGCGATGAAGCTCGGCTTGCAGTTTATTCCTGACGCGTGGGCGGTACTCGTATCACGACGAATTCCAAAACTTATTATCATGGTTGAGTTTGAAGGAAAATCTGAAGTCGAGATAAAACAAAAACTTGTCGCTCTCAAAGCAAAAATCGCCCACTTTGGTTACAAAATCCATATCGCTCGTAGTGGAGCTGAAGCGAATAAATATTGGAAAATACGTCGCGAGAGCTTTAATCTCCTTCGTAAACACACCAAGGGAAAGAAGACAGCTCCGTTTATCGACGATATTATAGTTGCACCTGAAGCCCTTCCGGTATTTATCCCAAAGATCCAGACGCTCCTCGATGAATATAAGCTTATTTATACGATTGCAGGACACCCTGGCAACGGTAATTTTCATATTATTCCTCTTATGGATCTCGCTTCACCTCTGTCGGGCGATGTCATCCTCGAGCTCTCAAAGAAAGTCTACGATCTTGTTCACGAGTACCACGGGTCCATCACTGCAGAGCACAACGACGGCATCATCCGCACGCCGTACCTACTCCAGATGTACGGCGAGAACATCATAAAGCTTTTTAAAGCAACAAAGGAAATTTTTGATCCACGGTACATTCTCAATCCTGGTAAAAAGGTAGGCGGCACATTTGAAGATATTCGAAAATATATTAGTAAATAGTGTCTGCAATAAAAAAGCCGCCCGAGGGAGTACCTCGGGCGGCTTTTTATATACCTTACTTACTCCTACTAATGAGCAACTGTCGTAGAAGCGGTGCTGCTTGCAGTACCTTTTGGTGTCTTTCCATTTTCGCCTTTTTTAGAATCAGCACCCTTTGCCTCGAGCTTACCGAGACCTTCTATATTTGTGCGCGCGTCCATCTGTGCAGCTCGAAGATCTGTCGTGGCTGCTGCAATAGCCTTACGTCCTGCTGTAAGCGCTGCTTTATTTGAAGCTGCGATAGTGGCATTGCCATTGTCAGGAACAAGATTTGCAACAGCGGTAATTGCCGCCTGAGCCTGTACCTTTGCATCAGCTAGCTTTGCATTGAGATCGGTGAGCGCAGCTGTAAGCTTTGTAATATCCTTACCAGCTGTCTGTGCTGCTGCGATACGCGTCTGAAGTTTCGTGGCAAGTGTTGTGAGAGAATTTGCGAGGGTGATCGCTTTGTCTGCATCAGCGAGAATCGTCACCTGTGGAATGATGAGTGCGTAAATACGGTACGAAGCTGTGATAGACGCGATATCCTGCGCGAGTGGAGTAGAGCTTGCTGTGCTTGTTGTGCTACTTGCTTCAGCATGGATCTTTGTCTGAAGAGCATTGAGAAGTGAAATCTCCGTCTGGATCTCAGTTGTGAGACTTGTACGTGTGGTGGTAGAAATATTTCTCATACCATGGAGACGCTGAGCGAGCTGGTTGAGTGAGTTTACACGCTGGCGAATCTCATTGTCAGCATGGCCAACGAGTGTATTTGCATGCGCGTCAATCTTTTGGCTACGCATCTCAGAACTTGATGTTGCATGAGTAGTCGAACTCATTGTACCAATAGCACTTTTGTTGTCTCGCTTTTCGATCGCGGATGTCGGCTTTAATGGAGCCTTCATTCCTGCATTTGGATTTGTTGAAGCGGCAGCACTGACGAAAAACGGACTCAGACCAAAAACAAAGCTACAAATAATGATTATTTTTTTCATTTGATGTTATAAAGTAAAATTAGCTACTAATTTGCATTGATGACTGATGCGGTATTCAAATTTGCCATTCCAGCATCGACACTCGACATATCAGCATTGAGTGCTGCATCCGAGGTGTCAGCAGCTGCTGTGGTAAGTGCACCGTTCTCTGCAACTGTTGCTTCCGTAACAGGAGCTGAACTTGTTGTTTGATTCTGCTGTACAGGTGCCAATACTGAGCTGCTTGAGCTCATGTACCACCAAACACCGAGTACGACAATCAAAATTGCGATTATCGTAGCAATTGATTTTGAAGAATTTGACATACGTTTTTAAATTTAAATAATGATAAAATCGAAAACCCTACCTTGATTAGGTAAGGATATTATACCATGTAAAAGTGTCGCCTGGCTACTCCTTTTTTAGATCAAGACACACTGAATTTACACAATATCGTTTACCTGTTGAGGTTGGGCCGTCATTGAAAACATGGCCTAAATGCGAGCCGCAACGAGCGCAGACGACTTCTGTCCGCTCCATTCCATATGCAGCATCCTGTTCGTAGCGCACAGCTCCGGGGAGCGCAGTATCAAAGCTTGGCCACCCTGTTCCCGAGTCAAATTTTGTATCGGAAGAAAAGAGAAGATTACCGCATGCGACACAAGTATACATCCCCTTTCCTTTTTCATGTACATACTTTCCACTAAACGGTGCTTCAGTCCCCTTTTCACGCAATACATGATATTGGTCTGGAGTTAATTTTTTAAAATTGATATCGTCAATCATAGATTAGTGTAGGTTATTTAATAAATGTGCAAATTCCTTCTGAACTTTTTCAAGTTTTGGGTTAATAATAACCTCGCAGTAGCGGTTGCCGGGATTTCGGGCAAAATAATCTCGGTGATAGTCTTCTGCTTCATAAAAAGTCGTGAGGGACTCGACATCGGTTACGCAGGGGTTGCCACCCTTTGCTGACATATTGATTTCTTTTATAAAATCCTCGGCAGCAGTCTTTTGCTTCGGCGTAGTATAGAAAATAACTGAGCGGTACTGAGTACCGACATCATTTCCTTGTCTGTTTCGAGTAGTAGAGTCGTGACTACCGAAAAAAACTGTCAACAGATCGCTATAGTTGACCTGTGCTGGATCATATTTGATCTGAACACATTCGGCGTGACCTGTGGAGCCACCACACACCTGCTCATATGTAGGGTTCGACACGGTACCGCCTGCATAGCCCGGTACAACAGCACTCACACCTCGCATCATCTTAAATACGGCTTCAGTACACCAAAAACAGCCGCCGCCAAAGACCGCGATCTCAACAGCATTGATCCCGTTTTTAGGAGTTTCTATATCATTCATACACACTATTATACACCAGCTAGTTTAGATTATTTCAAAAAAATTTATACAATAAAAAACGGGCTGCTCATACATAACCCCTTGACACAGTGGTAATATGTGCAATTATTCAGCAAGGGAAACAACTTATGAAAACTATCCTGCTCGGTGACCTGCTGAGTGGTCAGGTTTTATTGCCCTTTTACCACTGTATTTGTCCTCCACCACGTGAGCTGCACGACCTCGTTTACAGAGGCTTCCCATTTGATCTGCAGATCACGGACAAGCTTGAGTCTCTTGGAGATGAGCCACTCCCAAAAAAGATGAATCGAACCATCGCAGTTCACGCGATCTGCATTGATAGTGCTGAGGAAGAATACAACCGCCCGATCATCCACGCGGTTATCATTGAGGGCGACTTCTTTCTTGGAAAAGAGATCGAGATCGCGCTCGAGCCAGAAGACCCACGCCGCGGGTATTTTATCTTTAAAAATCCTGACGTCTCTTTTATTGAAGATGACGATCTTGGAAAAAGCTGGAAAAACAACTCAGACTGAACGTGCCTACATGAACGTTCGGTTTTTTATTTACATAGCTCGACTATCATATGCCCAATGGAGCAGGGCTTGTAGCTGTTTTGTATGGCAACCGGCATCTCCCGGTCGACAGTTGTGTCTGATCTGCGCGACGTGCCGCGTCATTGCTCGCCAACGCTTTATTTGCCAGGCATCCTCCTGCGGCAACCGTCGGCCCATATAATAACGGCAATACCATTGAAACCAACCACGTGGGTCGGACTCATGTATCCATCCTTTTGCAACCCAGACGGATAGCGGCTGACTAGCATTGACGCCAAAAAAATTGAGTTTCGGATCATGCTTCCCTGGTGATAGTTTTGCGTGCGTAAACCAATCTGCCGGATACTCATCGCGACAATCCGTCATGTAACAGCCGCCAAAAACACCAAGCTCAAGCATTTCTTTTGGCGTGAGCTGCGGACGAAATACTGGGTCAAAATGTTTCCCAACTGGTTCAGTGCGCTCGTAGGCGGGGCCTCGTTGTTTTTTCATTCAATATTATTACTATTTTACTAACTCTTTTATCTGCTGCACCAGCTCCGGAAATTCCGCTTGGCGGAAGTGACCATTCTCTTCAAAGGTGATTAGCTTTGCCTTTGGTAAAGCTGCAGCATAATGAAGTGCGTCAGCAAAAGGAACCACTGGATCATCTTTACTTTGATAAATGAAAACGCACGGACACTGTTCCTGAATTTTTGAAATATCATTTGGTAACATAAAATCC
>JBAXYC010000026.1:0-8236 GCA_037127615.1 bacterium
AATAAAGCCTTTCGTGCTACTATACTTGTCATGCTTACGACAAAACAGAAACTCAAGGTAATCAAGGAATGAGCAATTCATCCAAAGGACACTGGTTCTCCAGAGGTTCAGATTTCGATTTTGAGCAAGAAAATCGATGAATTGGCTCTTCACTTGAAGAAACACAAGAAAGACAATCACTCACGCCGCGGCCTTTTGGCTATGGTAGCTGATCGTCAGACTCACATGAAGTATTTGAAGAAGAACTACCCTCGCCGTTTCTCAGCTATCGCAAAGAAACTCGAACTCGCTAAATAAGCGACCTTTTCAGACTATTACCACTGGTTTTAGTGTATACTTGTAAGCGACCTTAATCTACGGGCTACGTACCCATGGTTATTTTTATAAGTTAGTTACGTTATTTACATTTTTATATGTCAGTTATCAAACACAAAGAGCAGCGCGTTGGTATTTTTATCGATACGCAGAACCTCTATCACACAGCAAAAAACCTTTATCATGCACGAGTAAATTTCGGCCAGATCGTCAAAGACGCTCTCGGCGAACGTTCACTCATCCGCGCCACAGCGTATGTCATCACGACTGAAGCAGGGGACGAAAAAGCATTCTTCGAAGCGCTCGGCAAGATGGGCATCGAAGCAAAAACAAAAGACCTCCAGATTTTCTCAGGAGGAAGTAAAAAAGCAGACTGGGATGTCGGCATGGCTATCGACGCAGTAAGCCTCGCCCCAAAGCTCGACGCGGTCGTTCTCGTAACAGGGGACGGCGACTTCGTGCCTCTCGTCCAGTATCTACAGGTGCACTCAGGGTGCCAGGTTGAAGCAGTTTCATTTGGAAAATCAACATCATCAAAACTCCGCGAAGCAGTGGACGACTTTATCGACCTTGACCTCAACCCTCGCAAATACCTCATCGGTGCAGGCTCATCAAACGGATCCTCAAGTAATAGCAGCTCATATCGTGGAAAGGGTCGTGGAGCGCCACGCCAACAAAAAGAATCTCGTGATATAAAAGAACCTCGCGAGCAGAAAATCAACGTCAGCATATAGTCTGGTTTGGCACGGAGGTGATATACTATTTGTTATATGGAAGGAAACAATTCGAACATAAATAATCCGACTACTCCGACTACTTCCACAACTCCACTGGGTGAAACCGCTCACCATATCCTTGATAGTGGCCCCGCACAACAGACGATTCGCACCTACGAAAGTGATATCGCTGAAGCCATAGCGCACAAAAAGACTTCGCAGGTATCTATCAATCTTGCTCAGGTCGAGCGACAACGTGCTGAGGCAGTACAAGTGGTTACCGCTAGCGCAGAGGCCGAAGCCCAAAATGAAGTCGCGGAACCCGGCCATCTTGGTAAAAATATACTCAAAATTCTATTGAGTATTATTTTGATTGTTGCAGGCGCTATTGGTGGCTATTATCTTTATACACTGAGCCCTCTCGCGGTCAAACCAACTGTTGATCCGTCGACACCTGCCGCTCCAGCAACCCTGATGCCTGCAATCATTGCGCCCGACCTACAAAAAACTATAAACGTGCAAGATAAAAGCGATACTGATATTGAAAACATAATCACTGCACAGGTATCAAAAAACCAACTCAAAGATAATGAGATACTGGACTTAATTTTTTATGAAGTCCCTACAGTTTCACCTACGACTCAGAGTCAAACGGCAAATGCTGTCCGTGTAACCGCCGCTGCTTTCATCGCGAAACTAGGAATACAACCTCCTGATGTCCTTACTCGATCAATTAGTGATTCATGGATGTTTGGCCTTCATCAAACTCAAAACGATGGTACAAAACCATTTATAATTTTAAAAACAACCTTCTTTCAGAATGCCTTTTCTGGCATGCTCAAGTGGGAGCCAACAATGGCGGACGATATCGCTCATGTATTTACCTTCCCGAGACAGCTACCAGCGTCGACGACTGCTACAGACCCCTCGATAGATTCTGCGACGGGTACTACGCCGGTGACAACTGCTCCTCCATCAGCCTTTTTTGCTATTCGAGGAAACTTTACTGATAAGGTAATACAAAATAAAGATGTCAGGGAGTTCAAAGATCAAAATGGCACAATTTTGTTCCTTTACGCATTTATTGATAACAATACGCTCGTTATTAGCCAAGAGGAATCGACACTTGGCGAGGTCATCACACGATTTGAAAAAAGGGCATATGTACGCTAGAATATAGCCACATATGAATAAAAAAGACCTTGAATATTTTCAGAAAAAATTAGAAAAGGAACGAGCGCTTTTAGAAGAAGAGCTTAAAACTGTTGGACGAAAAAGCCCAGAGCATCAAGGCGGATGGGAGGCAACTAGCGGCACCATGGAAGTCGACAATGCGGACGAAAATGAAGTCGCAGACAAGATTGAGGAATTTGAAGAAAATAGCGCCATTCTAGGGCAGCTCGAGAAACAAATGGTTGAAGTTGAGGCAGCGCTTGATCGTATTGCAAAAGGAACATACGGTATTTGTGAGGTTTCAGGAACACCAATCGAAAAAGAGCGCCTCGAAGCAAATCCATCTGCTCGAACATCTCTCAAGAACATGAGGACATAAAAGACAGCTGAAAACCTTTTCAAAATAAAAAAACTGTTGCGCAAATCGAGATTTTAACAAAATTTTATCGAATCTTTATCAGGATTTTATCTCTTTTTGTTACGATTCGATGATGAGTATAGCAACAACATACACCGCACAAGTTTCCGGCGTCGGAGCAACTATTATTACAATTGAAACCGATATCTCAAACGGTCTTCATGCTTTTTCTATTGTTGGGCTTGGGGACAGAGCAGTAGAGGAGTCAAAAGACAGAATAGCTGCTGCAATTAAAAATTCAGGATTTGTTTCTCCAAAACAAAAGAACCAGAAAGTCGTCATTAGTCTTGCCCCTGCGGATCTTCGTAAAGAAGGACCTGTGTTTGATCTTGGTATGGCAATGGCGTATTTGTTTGCTGCGGGCGAGATCAATTTTAAAGCGCAAGAAAAATTATTCCTTGGAGAACTATCCCTGGAAGGGAACATTCGGCCGATAAACGGTACTCTCACGATGGTTCAGGCTGCAAAAAACGCTGGATTTAAAGAAATATACTTACCAAAGGAAAATGCAAGTGAGGCAGCGCTTATCTCCAATATCATGATTTACCCAGCTGGCTCCTTGAGGGAGGTGATTTGTCATATTTTAGAAACAAAAAAAATACGACTACAGCCGCTGACTCTTTTGCCGTCACAACCACACAGAAATACAGATACGTTCGAGAAAATTACCGGTCAAGAAAATGCGAAACGGGCCCTCGAAATAGCCGCCGCAGGCAGACACACTGTCGTTATGTGTGGTCCACCCGGAACAGGAAAAACGATGTTAGCAAAAGCACTACGGAGTATACTGCCGCCTCTGTCACATAATGAAGCGTTGGAAGTGACCGCCATCCATTCTATCGCGAATAACATCGACGGAAACATACTTGTAGAAGCTCCTTTTCGGGCACCTCACCACACATCATCCTATACATCTCTAGTTGGAGGTGGAGGAAACATGCACCTTGGGGAAATAACACTGGCACACAAGGGCATTCTATTCCTCGATGAATTTCCAGAATTTGATCGTCGTGTGATCGACTCACTACGACAACCACTTGAAGAGAAAAAGATTACCATTACTCGAGCACGAGGGTCTATCACATATCCGGCAGATTGTATGCTGGTAGCTGCCATGAATCCTTGCCCTTGTGGTAATTTATATACCGATGACCTACAGCAGCAGTGTATATGTACTGATGGGGAAATAATACGCTACAAAAAGAAAATTTCCGGGCCCATCGCCGACAGAGTTGATATATGGATACCCGTATTTAAAGTCAGTGTGGCGATGATGGTTGCAAATAGTTCAGGGTCAATTTCTGAAAAATCAAATACCCTAGAGTCGTCTGAACTAATAAGAAAACGTATTGAAAAAGGGTTAGAATTTAAAAAAAGTCGTGGAAGTGGTGGTGCGACACTTTCGTCAGAGGTCCATGAAGTACTCATTCATTTTTCAGAAAAACTACACCTATCAGGAAGGGGGTACCATCGAGCACTGCGAGTAGCGCGGACTATTGCTGATCTTGATCAGTCCATGGAAATAAAAAAGAACCACATTCTAGAGGCTCTTCAGTATCGTCAACGAGATTTTTAGCAATTAACGACTAACAATCTCCTGATACAAACCAGCAAAAGGATTATGTGCTCCACGAACCTCAAAGTGAACATGCGGTCCTGTTGATTCTCCAGTTGAACCGACGAGACCGATCTTCTGGCCCTGTGTCACCGTCTGTCCAGCAGAGACGAGGACTTTGCTCATGTGACCATAGAGAGTCTGTGTACCATTTGAGTGGCTAATAACCACATAATTTCCATACCCTCCATTCCAGGCACCAGTACGCGCAATGATCACTTGGCCTGCCGCTGAAGCAACAATGGTTGTACCTTTAGGGGCCGCGAGATCCACAGCGTTGTAACCGTGAAGGTCTGTTGTCTCTGTTGCTTGAGCAACTGGAAGCATGTAGTAGCTATCATAATTTGGTCCGTGTGTATCATGAGCTGGGTTTGAACCAGGTGCGCCGTAGGCAGGCTTCTTTACGGTGGTATGTTTAGTTGTACTGATATCAACAGCACTATTTGCTTCTACGTCTGGAATCAAGATAGTCTGGCCAATCGCAAGCGGGGAATCGATCGTGATGTTGTTGTACTGAAGAACTTCATTTGTATCTGCTTTGTATGTTTTGATAATAGCCTGTAATGTATCACCCTTCTTTACGGTATATTGAATGCCAGACATTGGGAGGATAACGAGAGTATCACCAGGGTTAACAACCGACTTTGAGGTAAGATTGTTTGCCCAAAGGATGGTATTCACAGAAACCCCGAAAAGCTGGGCAATTTTGGAGAGGTTGTCACCGTCGCGGACAACGTAAATACTAATCTGGGTACTACTTGCCTGATTGATATCTGCAATAGTACCATCTGGGCCGACCTCGGCAGTTAGGGCATCTCCTGAGACTACAGCGGTTGTATCGTCGGCAAGGATAGGGCGGAGGTTAGTGGCGGCTTCCAAAACTGGCATATTTTGTGACGTTTGGCTGTTTTTTGAGGCCATTGTCACACTTGCAGAGGCGGGTGTCGAAACGATGCCCGACATAAAAGAAAGAAGCCCTGCGTTAGCAACACTAGGGCATCCAGCTATGAATACGACAAGAGAGACGGAGAGGGAAATCTCCTTAAAAAAGGTCATTGTAACCTTACAAAATTGAGTTGTCTTAAAGGGGAAAAATTTCATAATAGAAATGGAGAAAGCGGAAGGGGGATGACCGTTCGTTTTGGGTCTTCCGGCACGGCGGTAAGGTCAGAATAAGGCTCCATTAAGCCATTTTAGTACTTAGAATACCAGTACCTATTAACACTATACGAGCTGGTTTTTAAAGTCAACGGCTGTTTGGGATAGCCTGTGGATAGTAGTTTTGTGCTATATTGCTTACGCACATGGCTCACCTCAATAATTTTTCTTCCGAACTCAACTCTGAGCAGCAAAAAGCCGTCGCAACCCTCGAAGGTCCGATGCTTATTTTGGCTGGGGCGGGTGCCGGAAAGACAAAAACGGTCACGTATCGCATCCTCAACCTCATTCAACACGGGATTACCCCGAGTCGCATCTTGGCGATCACTTTTACGAATAAAGCGGCAAAAGAAATGCGGGAACGGGTCAACAAACTCCTCGAAAGCGATACTAGCCTCAACAGGCCAGTTTCCATGCAGGAGCGACCGTTTGTTAGCACATTTCATGCACTCGGTGTGCATATTATCAAAGAACAAAGCCATTTATTGGGGTTGCCACGATATTTTACGATCTATGACCGCAGCGACTCGAAGCGGGCGGTGAAAGACGCCGTTGAAGGAGCGGGTTTGGACCCAAAACAGTTTGAACCGGGCATGCTTTTAAATAAAATATCAAAAGAAAAGGGGGAGGGGCGGACAAATGTCGAATTTCGGGCCGGTGCAAGCGATCATTTTTCAAAAACACTCGCTGATGTCTGGGATCGCTATGAGACAACGCTTAAAAAAGAAAAGTCGCTTGATTTTGATGATCTTTTGCTCAAAACGGCGATTCTTTTGAAAAATAATGTTGCTGTACGTGAGTATTACTCTACTGTTTGGCACTATATTCATGTCGACGAGTACCAGGATACAAACAAAGTACAGTACGATATCGTCAAATACCTTGCGCAAGCAAAAAGAAACATTTGTGTGGTCGGGGATGTTGATCAAAACATCTACAGCTGGCGTGGAGCGACAATCCACAATATTTTAAATTTTGAAAAGGACTATTCCGACGCAAAAGTCATCCTTCTTGAGGAAAACTACCGATCGACACAAACTATTTTGTCCGCAGCAAACAATGTCATCACAAAAAACAAGCTCCGTCGTGAAAAAAACTTGTTTACAAAGAATGTTGTCGGTGAAAAGGTCAGTCTTGTGACATCGTATACTGAGCAAGATGAGGCGCGATCGGTGGCTGACAAGGTGCGTGACCTCATCGAGGGCAGGGGGAATGAAAACGATGGCAAGCCGGTCGATCCGAAAGAAATTGCAATCCTATATCGTGCAAATTTTCAGTCGCGCATCCTTGAAGAAGCTTTTTTGAAGAAAAATATTCCATATCAAATCCTCGGTACGAGATTTTTCGACAGAAAAGAAGTAAAGGATATTATTTCGTTTATCCGCGCGGCGATCAATCGTGAGAGCACGAGCGACCTCGTGCGCGTCATCAATGTGCCGCCGCGCGGCATCGGCAAAGCGACAATCATCAAAGTTGTTGCTGGACAGATCGACACATTGAGTCCTGCTTTTCGAGTAAAAATAAAAATGTTTATGGAGCTTCTCGACCGCATTAAATTAGTCTCGGAAACGGAGACGCCGTCGATGCTTGTGAAGTATATTATTCGCGAAACTGGCATGGAATTGGGTTTCAAAAAAGGTGGCGCTGACGAGCTCGAAAAGCTCGAAAACGTGAGGGAATTAGCCTCCGTAGCGGCAATGTATGATGGTATCGCCCTCGAGGAAGGGCGTGAAAACGCATTCCGTGACGCGCTTGAAAGCTTCCTCTCAAACGCAGCCCTCGCAAGCGATCAGGACGAGATAAAAGACGACGCAAATGTCGTAAAACTCATGACCGTCCACGCATCGAAAGGCCTCGAGTTCGATTATGTTTTTATCACTGGCCTTGAAGAGGATTTGTTTCCGCACAAAAGGATTGGTGAGGAGAATGTTAGCCAAGCACAGGAGGAAGAAGAGCGCCGACTTTTTTATGTTGCCCTCACGCGTGCACGAAAGAGAGTTTTTCTCAATTACGCGCAGCTTCGTACAATTTATGGCAACCAAAAAATAAATAGTCAGTCACAATTTGTCGGCGATATCGGACACGAGCTGATCGAGGAGGATGTGCGTGAGATCCCGAGCGGCATCAAAGCAATTTTTATTGATTTTTGATCGAAAAATATTTATATTTCACCCATGAACAACTTTTCAAATAATTTTCAAAAAGGTTTTAGTGCAAAAAAATCCCTCGGGCAAAATTTTCTGCACGCACCGCATATTGTAGGGAAGATGGTGCATGAAGTTGGCGTCGAAAAGTCATCAATCGTCCTCGAAGTGGGGCCTGGAAAGGGAGTTCTCACCCGCGGACTCCTTGATGTCGGCGCAAAAGTGATTGCGGTGGAAAAAGATGACCGCGCTATCGGTTTTTTAGCGGAAAAATTTGCACCGAAGATTGCGACGGGGCAGCTGACTGTCATCCATCAAGATGTTTTAGAGTTCGAACCAAGCAGTGCGGGTCTCATAAGTGGAAATTACTTGATCGCTGCAAATATCCCGTACTACATCACCGGCGAATTCTTGAGAAAATTTCTAGAAACAGATTGCCCACCAAAAAGAATGATTTTAATGCTCCAAAAAGAGGTCGCAAAGCGTATTGTGGGGGAGGAGTCAGGTGGAAACGGTAAAAAACCAAAAACTATTAAAGAAAGCATCCTTTCCATCAGTGTAAAAGCATATGGCGTGCCAAAATACATTGTTACGGTACCCGCCCGCCATTTTCGACCTGTTCCAAAAGTCGATTCTGCCCTTATTTTGATTGATACAATCTCTAAAACGTTCTTCAGTGCGACGGCTGATGCCACAC
>JBAXYC010000027.1:0-8105 GCA_037127615.1 bacterium
GTGCTGGTCTCGTTCATCCAAATGTACTTCGTGCCGGAGGGCTTGATCCAGCTGAATGGCAAGGTTTCGCGTTTGCATTCGGTCTCGACCGTATCGTCATGCTCAAGTACGGTATTGACGATATCCGCCAGCTGTATAGTGGCGACCTACGTTTCGTCAATCAATTTTA
Organism: bacterium; assembly: GCA_037127615.1. Taxonomy (GTDB): domain Bacteria; phylum Patescibacteriota; class Minisyncoccia; order Phycocordibacterales; family PALSA-1337; genus PALSA-1337. The sequence goes on from JBAXYC010000027.1 coordinate 170, forward strand.
AGATATTTTTGCCCCCCCAATATGGAACCCTACGACCACAAAAAAATAGAAGCAACATGGCAGGCCTTCTGGGAAAAGAAAGGTTTGTATGATGCAACCGATCCAAAAAAAGCAGATTCAATGCAGAAAAAGTTTTACGGACTTATCGAATTTCCATATCCATCTGGCGACGGACTGCATGTCGGACATATCAGGAGTAATACCGCGATGGATATTATTTCTCGCAAGCGACGTCGTGAAGGATATGAGGTGCTGTACCCGATTGGCTGGGATGCGTTCGGCTTGCCGACTGAAAACTACGCTATTAAAACTGGTATTCAACCGGCTCTCGTTACAAAGACTAATACTGATACGTTCCGCCGACAGCTCAAGTCGATTGGTTTTTCATTTGATTGGAATCGCGAGATCAACACAACTGATCCTGCATACTATAAATGGACGCAATGGATTTTCTTGCAGTTTTTGAAAGAAGGCCTTGCATACAAAAAGAAAATGACGATCAATTGGTGTCCAAAAGATCTCATTGGTCTCGCAAACGAGGAAGTCGTTGACGGAAAATGTGAGCGCTGTGGCACTGTCGTGGAGAAGCGTGAAAAAGAGCAATGGATGCTTGCGATTACAAAGTACGCAGACAAATTACTCGAGGGTTTGGACTCATTGAAGCCTGGTACTCCTCTCATCGATGTGACGACTGGTGAGTTTGCATCGCGTCCCGACAAAACCACGGTATCTCGCTCGAGTAGTCTCGCTATCATAAAACATTGGGAAAAAGATGAGTACCTTTGCTTAACCTCAAAGAAACACGGGTGGACAACATTTGTGATTGGCGGTATCGAGTCTGGTGAAAATGCTATCGACTGTGCACAGCGTGAGATAGTAGAAGAAACGGGGTATACGGATATTACTTTTATTCGAACACTGGGCAGTACAGTTTTTGCAAAGCATTTCGCACCGCACAAGGACGTCAATCGTCTTTCGGAGGTACATGGAATGTATTTTGAATTGACTGGCCCCGCACACAAGGATATCGCAGCTGAGGAAGCAGATCATCAAAAGGTTGTTTGGGTTTCTCGAGCTGATATGGAAAAGGCATTACAGCCTAAAATCACTGACTGGGTTTTCTGGCAGCGCTTTTTAGGAAAAAAAGATGAAGAGATTTCATTTACTATTCCACCACAGCCACTTCTCGACTGGCCAGCCTCGATAAAGGACTCGCAACGAAACTGGATTGGAAAAAGTGAAGGTGCCGAAATTGAATTTACATTGAGTGGTGGTGCAGCTAACGGTGCAAAAATAAAAGTCTTTACAACGCGCCCCGATACACTTTTTGGTGTGACATATGTCGTGTTGGCCCCGGAGCACGTATTGGTTCGTGATTTGATTTCATCAGCCCAAAATAAAAAAGAAATCGAAGCGTACATCGTTGCTACAAAAAAAGAGACTGACATCGAGCGCACGGATGCAACCAGTGAAAAGACAGGAGTCGAGCTGACTGGTGTGAGTGCGATCAATCCTGTGAACGGAGAAAGGATTCCCGTATGGATATCCGACTATGTTCTTGCAGACTACGGTACTGGCGCAGTGATGGCAGTGCCGGCACATGATGAGCGTGACTGGGCATTTGCACAGAAATATAATTTACCGATCAAGTATGTGATCGCTCCGTATTTTCTCGATACGACCGAAAATAGCAAGCCGCGAACAGAGGCAGAAACAAAGCATCGTAAGATCGCTGTGTCCGTCGTAAAGCATTGGTCAGAAAATAAATACCTCATGCTTGATTGGGCAAATGGGTGGACTGGCTTTATTACTGGCGGCATTGAGGCCGGTGAGGATCAGATCAAGGCTGCTCAACGTGAGATCAAAGAAGAAACTGGATACTTGAATGCACGTCACGTAACGTCTCTCGGTGGACCGGTACTTGCAGATTTTTATGCTCCTCATAAAAAGATAAATATGAATGTGGAGACGTACGGAATTTATTTTGAGCTTGTTGATGGAGCTCAGGAGGAGGTCGTCGATGCAGAAAAGGCAATACATACACCAAAGTGGGTTAGTGAAAAAGAGGTCGCAGCTTTTTTTCGCAGCGGGGCAGCAAAAGGTGATATCAGATATTGCGAGCTCGCGTGGAGCCGTAAACAAACAGGAAACTATGTATGGTCAGATGAAGGTCATCTTGTGAACTCGGGTGCATTTACTGGGCAGTCGAGCGAGCATGTAAAAAAGAAAATTACCGATGTTGCCGGTGGTATCTGGGTGACAAAGTTTAAACTCCGCGACTGGGTCTTTTCACGTCAACGATATTGGGGAGAGCCTATCCCTGTGGTGCACTGTGACAAGTGCGGCATTGTGCCATTGCCAGAAAGCGAATTACCGCTCAAATTGCCGGAAGTAAAAAACTACAAGCCGACCGAAACAGGCGAGTCCCCACTTGCAGCTATTTCTGAGTGGGTGAATACGACATGTCCGAACTGCGTTGAGGAAAATAAAAAAACGAAGTATTTTATTTTTGATTTTGATGGTGTGCTTGGAGATACGTGGAACGCAACGATCGCTGCTAAGGTTGCGATTGGTGATGCATCGAGTACAGAGGATGCAGTAGTAAAAACACATGCTTATTTTGAAAAAAAACCAGAGGATAGCAGGAATCATTCGCTAACCGATGTGCAGATGGCGAAAAAAACAGAATGGATGAGCACTTTTGGCGAGCATATGTCAGCAATAGATTTCACTTTATTTGATGACTTTATCAAAGAGGTAAAAAAATATAAAAATGTAAAACTAGCGGTTGTGTCTGCCGGTTCTTCTAAATACGTTCTTCCCGCGCTCAAAAAATCAGGTTTGAAGTTTAGCCACATTCTCGCGTACGAAGACCATCATTCAAAAGAAGAAAAAGTTGAAATGGTGTGCCATGATTGGAAAGTTGATATCAAGGATGTGTACTACTTTACCGACACCAAAGCTGATGTGTATGAATTGAATAGTATTTTAGATCCACAAAAGATTGTTGGTTGCGCGTGGGGATTTTTAGGAAAAGAAAAATTGGCAGAAGTATTACCAGAACGACAAATCTTGAAAGATTTTACGGATATTCATCGTTTCTTCAATACCGATTGTACAGCTCGTCGCGAAACCGACACGATGCCAAACTGGGCTGGCTCGAGCTGGTACTATCTCCGTTACATTGATCCAAAAAATGCAAAAGCATTTGCTGCCGCAGATAAACTAAAGTATTGGACACCTGTCGACTGGTACAACGGCGGTATGGAACACACGACGCTTCATCTTTTATACTCGCGCTTTTGGCACAAGTTCCTTTTTGATCAAGCTCTCGTGCCAACGAGTGAGCCGTACACGAAACGCACTGCGCACGGTCTGATCCTTGCGAAGGGAGGAGAAAAAATGTCGAAATCAAAGGGCAATGTCATCAATCCAGATGGTATTGTTGCCACGATGGGTGCTGACTCGCTCCGACTCTATGAAATGTTTATGGGTCCTTTTGATCAGGCAATCGCGTGGGATGAAAATGGCATTGTTGGATGTCGGCGCTTTATCGAGCGTGTATGGAAGCTGTCCGGAAAAATAATCTCGACCGCAGACTCATCACATGAAATTCTTATAAATAAAACTATCAAGAAAGTTTCTGAAGACATCGAGTCAATGCGCTTCAATACAGCGGTGAGCACACTTATGATTGCGCTGAATGAGTTTGAAAAAGAGGGAATCGCAGCGGGACATTATGAGATTCTTTTGGGTCTACTTGCACCGTTTGCGCCGCACGTGACCGAGGAGCTTTGGCAGCAATTATTTGCAAAGAATGCATCGAAAAAGAAGGATGCCAAAGGTACGAAAATCGTCTCAATTCACCAGCTCCCATGGCCCGTATTTGACCCCACAAAAATCAAAGAGGCAATAGTGACTATCCCGATACAGATCAATGGCAAGACTCGAGCGACAGTCAACATGAGTCCGGGTGCCTCCGAGGATGAAGTTAAAAATATGGCTCTAAATATGCCGGAAATAAAGAAATGGCTTAGTGCTCAGGGTCAAAATGATGCCGCAGGTCATGAAAAACTAAACATTAAAAAGGTCATATATGTCAAGGGCAGGCTTCTCAACCTCGTAATAGATTTGACTTCCAGACAACAAAATGATACAACAAGTATATAACTAAAAAAAACCACTCATATGGCAACCACTCAATTCAAACCAAAGCAGTCGGTCAAACGCCTTCTTGCTGTGCTTCCGGATCGTGCGCGCGATGTTTTGATTTCTCGTTTCGGTCTTGGTAAAGAAACAGAGAAAATGACTCTTGATGCGATCGGTAAGCTCTATGGTATTACTCGCGAGCGTGTTCGTCAGATTGAAAACTACGCACTGACAAATATTCGTAAGTCTGATGCGTATAAAACAGAGAAAGCTACGTTTGGAGAGCTCGAAGCGCTCTTGCATTCACTCGGTGGTATTGTTGTTGAGGAGGATTTTCTGGGTCATATTTCAAAAGACGTCAGTGTTCAAAATCATATCAATTTTCTTCTTGTTGTTGGCGAAGGGTTTAAGAAACGAAAAGAAGACGATGAGTTCAAACATCGATGGCATGTAAATGAAGAGCTCGCAAAGCAGGTTGAGGCTTCTATTCGAAAGCTGTATGAAGGACTTGGCGACCAGGACCTTCTTCCTGAATCAGAAATCGTAAATCATTTTCTTGGTCACCTTGCGGATGTTTCTGAAAAATATAAGAATCAAGAGATTGTCCGACGCTGGCTTTCACTTTCAAAAAAGATCGGCACAAACGCTGTCGGTGACTGGGGTGTTGCACATTCTCCAAACATTCATACAAAGGGTATGCGTGACTATGCTTTTCTAGTTATCCGCAAGCATGGATCGCCAATCCACTTCCGTGAAGTTGCCCGCCAGATCAACCTTGTGTTTAAAAAGAAGGCTCACACAGCGACAACCCACAATGAGCTCATCAAGGACCCTCGCTTTGTACTCGTTGGTCGCGGCCTCTACGCGCTCAAGGAATGGGGATATATGAGTGGTGTCGTCAAAGACGTCATCCGTACAATTCTCGAAAAGAATGGTCCTCTTACAAAAGAACAGATTATCGACAAGGTTATGAAAGAGCGATACGTGAAAGAAAATACGATTATCGTCAATCTCCAGAATCAAAAATACTTTAAAAAAGATAAAGAAGGCCGTTACTCTGCAGTTGCATCTGAAAAAGCTGTGGTATAATCCATAGTGCATGTGGCACGCAATCATAACTAATCAGTATCTCTGGATTCCTTTTTTCATCCTGATCGGATCACTCGTGTTTATTTCGTTTGCTTTTATCGGTGACTATATCAACGCTGAGCTCGTTATTTGGTATCCAGTATGGATCCCGGCTGCTTTTCTTGTTTCTCTGGCTATCGTTACGATCTTTCCACAAACGACAGGACTTGCTCTAGTGCTTTTTTCTCAGGTCCCTATTTTTCTAGGAGAAACATTTCTTATATGGTTTCCTTTTCTTTTACTCATCGCTACATGGCGCATGTGGATGCAGTACATACGCGCAAAGTTTATTGCAAAGCTAAAATTTGTCCTTCTCGAGCTCAAAGTGCCGCAGGAGGTTACAAAGTCGCCGCTCGCGATGGAGACATTTCTCATGAGCCTTCACCAGACAGGTATGGAGACGACGTTTCTCGACCGTCATTGGAAGGGTAATTTGCGCGCGTACTATTCTCTCGAGATTATTTCAGTCGAAGGTGATGTCAAATTTTATATTTATACCCAGGAGCGATTTAAAAAATTTATTGAAGCCGGTCTTTACGCCCATTATCAAAATATTGAAATTCACGAGGTGCCTGACTACTCGCATTCAGTTTCTCTTGATAAAAATGATCTGGATATGTATATCATTGATTATAAAAAGAAATCCGCAGACCCACTTCCTATCAAAACATATGTCGACTATGGTATCGACAATGAACAAATGGAAGAAGAGACAAAGATTGACCCTATCAGCACTGTCGTTGAGTTTCTTGGGTCTATCGGTGCAAACCAACAGTGTTGGCTTCAGTTTGTGATCCGTGCTCATAAAAAAGAACAAAAGAAAGCCGGCACCTTTTTTGAAAAAACTGACCGCTGGAAGGACGAAGCAAAAAAAGAAATTGAGAAAATCCGCGCAGCGGCGTTGCCAAAAGGAAGTGATGGTACAAAATTTCCCAACCCAACAAAGGGCGAACAGGAGAGGATTGCAGCTATCGAGCGAGGGCAGTCGAAGCTATCATTTGATGTCGGTATCAGATCTATCTACATGGGTAAAAAAGGTTTCTTCAACGGAACAAATATTACTGGCCAGCGAACTCTTTTGCGTTCGTATCATGCTGCTCACTTAAACAATTTTGGTCCGACAAACTGGCTCGATGGGTTTGACTATCCGTGGGAGGATTTTCGAGGTATTCGTAAAAGTATTGTTAGAAGGCACGGTCTTGAAGCCTATAAACGCCGCGCCTTTTTCTACGGACCACATTCAGAGCATTCTGCCATCATGGTTCTTTCTGTTGAAGAGCTCGCATCTCTTTTCCATCTCCCAGGTCAAGTTGTCCAGACGCCGACAATGGGCCGTCTTGTTTCAAAGAAAGGTCAAGCTCCTGGCAATTTGCCAATCTAATTTTTTCGAAGCCACTATATGGATCCTGTATTACCACCCAAACGTTCTTTTCTCGAGACAATTTCCCCGCGTGTATATGCAGGCATCGGTCTGGCTATTATTTGTGTGTGTGCCGCATGGCTTTTTGTTGAGTCTCGACCGGTCACAAATTTTGTGCCCAATACTCTTGTTCGAGTAAATAAAAATATGTCGTTGTCATCGGTGGGCGCACTGTTGCAAAAACAAAATATTATTCGATCGACATACTTGTTTCGTATCGCTGTCACATTGTCAGGAAAGACAAGTACCGTAAATGCTGGAGATTATTTTTTCCAGACCCCACTATCCGTGTGGCAGGTGGCAGATAGACTCGTTCACAATGAACAAGGTCTCACCCCAGCACGAGTTACTTTTCCGGAGGGGACAAGCGTGCGCGGGATGAGTGTGATCCTTCCCAGCATTTTTTCATCAAGCACAACCGGGTTTGCTTTTGATGCAAAGAAATTTGCTGCTCTTGCAAGTACATCGGAAGGGTATTTATTCCCTGATACATATTTTTTTCCACCGAATGTAACAGCTGATACGGTAGTGTCTACTATGAAAGCGACGTTCAATCAGCGAGTAAAGACGATCAACTCGCAGATCGTTGCCTCACACCACTCGCTTGGTGACGTGGTGATCATGGCGTCGATTCTTGAAAAGGAGGCTCTGACAGATACAGATCGCCGCATTGTTGCTGGCGTTTTGTGGAAACGTATTGCTGATGGCATGCCGCTCCAGATCGATCCACCATTTGCCTATGCTCTTGGAAAGACTAGTGATGCGCTCACGACCGCGGATTTGCAGGTTGACTCGCCATACAATACATATCGTCACAAAGGACTACCACCAACACCAATAAATAATCCTGGACTTGAGGCGCTCACCGCTGCCGTCAATGCGTCCTCGACGCCATACTGGTTTTATCTTAGTGATAAAAAGGGTGTGATGCATTATGCTGCAACATATGAAGGTCATCTTGCAAATCGGGCAAAGTATCTTGGCAAATAAGTATACAAATAAAAATGCCGCACGTTGGTACGCGCGGCATAAGGGTTGGGACAAACAGGTTATTTTCGAAACGGGAGATACATGGAGATTGTTGTCTGGCCGTTTACTTTCTTGATCTCAACAATTCCCGAAAATGGAGTGTTTATCGTCTGGTATTTTTTTGCAATGAGTCTGCTGTCAGTTACATCGCATAGTGTCCACGCATTGGTGAGTGGTGTGAATGAGATCACGCGGTTCGTTGTGTCGAGG
>JBAXYC010000028.1:0-8083 GCA_037127615.1 bacterium
ATCCAAAATAGTGACGATATACTATACGCACTTGGCATCAAAAAAAGAGACGCAGAGACAACCGTCACAACTGCCGGCAATACAGCGCGCAATGTTAATAAACGTTCTTTTGTATCCTGTACACTAGAGGAAAAAATTGTTCTTGAAATCCTCGCTGCGCCACTTCAGAAGGACGAACTGCTTCGTCGTCTTCAGGCTGAGCAAATGATAGATATTCGGGATGCAAATATTTTGATTTCCACGATGGAGCTTGGCGGTTTTATCGAAGAAAAAGCAGGGATGATGTTTGCAAAAAAAATTACTTCCGTGTAATACTTAGTGCACATTATGAAATTGCTCATCGTAGAGTCTCCAGCAAAAGCAAAAACTATTTCGAAATATCTCGATAATAAATATGTCGTGAAGGCTTCTGTTGGACACATTCGAGACCTTCCAAAGAGCAATAAAAAAGCGATCGACATTGCGGCTGGGTTCGTGCCTCATTATGAAATCAGTCCTGGAAAAGAAATCGTCGTTGAGGAAATCCGAGCCCTCGCGGCAAAGGCTGAAGAGGTTATCCTCGCAACCGACCCCGACCGTGAAGGAGAGGCTATCGCGTGGCATATTGCCGAGGCGGCTCATTTGAAAAATCCGAAGCGCGTTGTCTTTCATGAGATTACCAAAGACGCGATCCTCGAGGCTATGCAGCACCCGCGAGAGATTGATCAAAATCTCCGCATTGCACAGGAGGCGCGCCGTGTCCTCGACCGCCTTGTTGGGTACGACCTCTCGGGTCTTATCTGGCAAAAAGTACGTTACGGTCTCTCTGCAGGGCGTGTTCAATCCCCTGCCCTCCGCATCGTCATGGAACGCGAGCGCGAAATTCGTGCTTTTATTTCACATAAATTTTGGGTTATCGAAGCAGATGTCAAAGATACAAAGATTGCTGGTGTGAATGCAGCAGCTTCTTCACATAAATCTACTGGGTTATTTACATTGACCTGCATCGAAGAACCAACAAATGAAAAAGAGGTTGAAAAAATACTTGCTACGGCAAAAAATGCTGACTGGAAAGTCCTCAGTGTTGAGGAGAGTGAGGTTGGCCGCTCACCTAAAGCGCCGTTTATTACCTCTACCCTCCAGCAGACAGCGAGCTCACGCCTTGGCTTTGCTCCATCACGCACGATGTCTATTGCACAGCGACTTTACGAGGCCGGTCTCATCACCTACATGCGAACCGATAGCACAAACCTTAGTACGGTTGCGCTCGCACAAACAGCGAGTGTGATTGAAAAAGATTATGGAAAAAAATATCACCAGTTTCGTACCTATGCTGCAAAAAGCAAAAACGCGCAGGAGGCTCACGAAGGTATCCGCCCGACTGATCTCACCGTTCGTGATGCAGGACTCAATGATGAACAGAAAAAGCTCTACCGCCTCATCTGGCAGCGTACCGTCGCATCACAAATGGCAGATGCCCGTACTCTTCGAACTAAACTACTCGCAAACATCAACCCAGCAACAAATTCGCACGAAATCCCAAATTTCAGTGCAAACGGCTCTCGTGTCCTTTTTGATGGCTGGCTTGCCGCAGACCCTGAGGCTCGCGGTGAAGATGTTGAGCTTCCGAAAGTAATGGCAAATGACTCGCTTCACTTGATTGAAGCACGAAGTATTGAAAAGGCGACACAGCCACCGCCTCGCTACACCGAGGCAGGACTCGTCAAAGAGCTCGAAAAGCGCGGTATCGGCCGTCCATCGACTTATGCGTCTATCATCCGCACTATTGAGGAACGCGGCTATGTCGAAAAAGAAGCGCGATCACTCAAGCCGACCGATACTGGCGATGTCGTCTCTACATTCCTCGAGCAGAATTTCATGCAATACATCAATGATTCCTTTACTGCTGAAATGGAAGATTCCCTTGATGATATCGCCCTCGGTAAACGTGACTATGTAAAGACACTCAAAGAATTTTACATTCCCTTCGCCCGCGAAATCAAATCAAAAGAAAAAATGGACAAGCTCACTACACTCGGTGATGCTGATGCAAAATTTTCATGCCCAAAATGCGGTTCGACACCAATGGTGGTCAAGCTCGGTCGCGGCGGCAAATTCCTCTCGTGTTCGCGTTACCCTGACTGCGACGGTGCGCTCATGATGGACGGTCATGAGATCAAAAAGAATGAACCACTGGGTATTGATCCGACTACCGGCCTTCCTATCTATGTCCTTGTTGGTCGCTTTGGCCCCTATGTTCAGCTTGGTGAAAAAGTTCCAAAAGAAAAAAAGGTTAAAAAAGAAAAAAAGCCTCGCGTAACAAAAACTTCGAAAACAAAGAAAGCGAGCGAGGTTGTTGCCGTGACCGCAGCGATTCCAGAAGAAATAAAAGCCACCCCTGCCGCAAAGCCACGCATGGCATCAATTCCAAAAGGTGTTGACCTCGGCTCGATCACCATAACCGATGCACTCAAATATCTGAGCCTTCCACGCGTCCTCGGCAACCACCCAGTCGACGGCAAACCTATCAGCGCTTCTGCCGGTCGCTTTGGTCCGTACATCGTGCACGACAGTGATTTTCGCTCACTTAAAAAAGATGATGTGTACCACATCACACTTGAGCGAGCACTGGAGATTCTCGCTATTCCAAAAGCTACTCGAAAAGGCGTAGAAAAGCTCCGCGTCGTCGGACCACATCCAAAAACTGGAAAAGATATTGTTTTATACAAAAGTGCTCGCGGCGTTTTTCTCAAAAAGGGTTTTCAAATGATTTTTCTTCCGTCTACAGTCTTGCCTGACACTCTCACCCCTGAACAAGCTGTTGCGTACCTCACTAAAAAGTAGTAGAGTTTCTTTTGGACTTTCAGATCCAGTAAACCGACGCAACAACCAAGCACATTATGAATGAGAATTTTTGTAAAGAGTCTCTATCGTTTGATGTTGGACGTTTCGTGATCCCCAAAACGCTGCCTGCTCACGCCGACACGCACACGCAACGCCACAACCACAGTAAACGCGCAATCATCACTGATCATACCCCGCTGCAAATCACTGGCGTCTTCATGGATGTCGTTGATAAAAGTAGGATATCTATCAGCTTTCACGGAAGATTCGGATATTATTTCCGAGTTGATGACTTCGCTCTTCTGCCTGAGCATCACTGTAGTGCCAACGATTCCCCTATCGTCATCGGCGAACTCTCATAGTCACTCTACGACTAAACGGCGCTTCGATCTTCTCGAAGCGCCGTTAATCATTGGAAAATATATCAATCGTGTGTGATTTACACCACGAAATTTTTGAGCGAATACAAATCTTCGTCCACCGCTGCATTGTCGGTATTTGCTTCCTTTTTTATCTCAGCAGCTGGGCGATCATCTGTAGCAGCATTTATTTCTGAAATTTTTGAAAGCGGCTCGACTGGAACCTCTGGCTCAGCAGACGACTCAACTGTTTTTACTTCTACTCCAGCAGTCGGTGCTGGTACCGTCGGCGCGGTCGTCGACGGGTCGGTTTTTTTTGCATTATTTAGATTGTTGATATGTCGTGTCAAAATATCGGGCACTGGATCGCCACCCGAGGTATTCATGCGATCGAGAATATCACGCAAATCCTGCGCTGAAAAAAAGTCGATCGAGAGCTTGCCACCGGTGTCGCTGCGTTCGATATGAACGCGAGTACCAAGCGAGTCTTTGAACTTTTGTTCGATTTCCATAAGCTCGGGATCAAATGCTCGCTCCTTCTTACGTACTTTATCGTATGCAATCTTTCGAGAAATGACCTCAGACTCACGTACGGTCATTTTTTTATACATAATCTCTTTGAAAAGAGTCATCTGCTCTTCAGGGCGATCGACAAGCATGAGGAGCGGTCGTGTGTGACCCTCAGAAATATTGCCATCTGAAAGAGCCTGGAGCATGACCGCTGGCAACATCAAAATACGCATTGTGTTTGAAACATACTCGCGGCTGCGACCAACTTTTTCGGCGACCTGAAAATGCTTGAAGCCAAACTCTTTGATGAGTCGCTCAAACGCACGGGCCCTATCGACTGGATTCAAATCCTCACGTTGGAGATTTTCAATGATAGCGAGCTCAAGCTTTACCTGTGAGTCTTCTTCACCGTTGCGGATGAGTGCTGGCACAGCTGCAAGCCCTGCGAGCTTTGATGCGCGAAGGCGTCGCTCACCAGAAATGAGCTCATACTCGACAGCGAGCCCTCCGTCGTCCTTGATCACCTCCTTTCGAGTGACCACAAGTGGCTGGAGAATACCGTACATTTTTATCGACTCAGAAAGATCCCGCAACGCCGCGTCGTCGAAATCGCGACGCGGCTGATATGGGTTTGGCTTTATCTTCTCCACCTCAATCCAGAAAATCGCATCATTGAAAAATTGTGACATGTCGACAGTATAGCAAATTTTCCGCGCGAAATAAATCGCGTGCAGCTGGGGAAATGCTGTATATAAAAGAATCCCCCGCAGATCGTTTCCAATCTGCGGGGTTTTGTGTTTAAACTTTATTTTTCTGTCGGCCAGTTCGTATAGAACGCGATACCGTATGTCCCGGACTTAGCGTGACTGTGCCATGATGTAGGAAAGAAGTGTTTCCCCTCCCACTGCCTGTCCATTGGATTTTTGGTGAGAATGACTGCACCGAAACCCTGAGACAGTCCCAAACTTACCAGTGCCGGATGTGACTTGCTAAAACCGGCATGGAACGATTCAGGGTGCAAGCCGACACCATAGTTCTTCAACATTTTTGGTGCGTTGAACTGCCACGTCGCCACAAGTTTCTGTTCCTTACGGCTAAACATCTTCAACACTTCAGATTGCTCCATGCGTAGAAGGAGACAAAATGGATGCTGTCCGATTTCCACGTGGTCATTCCACTGGTCGTGCTCGAGCAAGCACCGATCGTCAAAGAGCTTGATCGAAGTCGTTACCATTGGAAACTTTGAGAAGACAGTGTCCGTGTAGGCAGCTATCAAGTCGTCGCCCTCATAATCACCCCTGCGTCGCCGTTCCGTGGTATGTTTTTCCAACGTCGGAAAGGCTTCGAAGAGTTGTTTAACCAAGTCACTAGGTTCGCGGTCCAGTCTCCCCTCCTTCCACTCAAGGTAGGCGTTGAGACTATCCCAGTGTTCCTCAAGTAACCATTTGAGCATGAGGAATGTCCGCTTCGGATCCAACATCACCAGTGTGACTGGTGTCGTCTCCTCGATAGGAATTACTTCCCCAGGAAACAGATGCGACTCCGAATGCAAAGCTCCGAAAAGCTCGTCGTAGGCGGTTGTGAGACCGTCACGTTTGAACTGTGCGAGCAGGTTCCCCATTACCCGGGCCTTCCCGAAGAAATCGTCCCACCGGTTACAAAAACCGGTTGGTGACTCTGCCTCGGTGATGAACTGAGTTACAAAGTCAGTCATTCTTGGTCCAAGTTTACCCCGACAGGCTGCAAAGGCTTGATTGCCCATGAGCTTTTCGCGGAGTGTGTTGAGTTGCTGTTCTGTGTTTACTGTTTGTTTATCTTCAGGCACTTGCTTCATAACAATTTTCCTTTCGTGTAGAAGCTCTCTGAAGTAGTATCCCCTGGGGGATGCCACTATCGTGTTGATAGCCATTTCTCCTGGGAGAATAGACTAGGATGTAAATGAACTGGCGGTGCACACGCACAACCTCATCCAACAAAATTTATATCATAAATCACAGTAAAGTCAAACACTCTGGGGTGAATATTATTTTTTAAACAATAAGTCCTCAGAAATCTGACTTACACTCTCGCAACCTGTCATCGTCATGCAACGCTTCAACTCATCACTGAGAATGCCGACAACATCATTGAGACCGTCCTTGCCATTCACCGCAAGACCATAGATAGCGGCTCGTCCAATAAACACAGCCTTCGCACCGAGAGCGAGGGCCTTAAAAATATCTGCACCTGTTCGGACACCTCCATCTAGGTACACATCGATCTTACTTTTCACTTTATCTGGTATCGTCGCCAACGCATCAAGTGTTCCAAGCACATTGTCGAGCTGTCTGCCGCCATGGTTTGAAATAACAATTCCTTTAACGCCTATCTTCACAGCTTTTTCTGCATCAGCAGGATGTAAAATTCCCTTCAAAATAACTGGGAGCTTTGTCGATGCGACGAGCTCTTTTATATCATCCCAGCTCTGTGCGGGGCTCATGTATTTTCTATAGTAGTCATCCAGATTGTCATATGGAACGGCAGGATCTTTTGGAAAAAGCGGAAGATCATTTACAGGAAAAGTGATCGGCGCGGCTCGCTTTACTGTCGTCTTGCACATCGAGCATCCGATCGGCGCATCTACGGTGAGAAGAATTGCGGCACAACCAGCAGCCTCGGCCTGTGCGATATACTTTTTCATAAGATTTATATCTTTGTACATGAGGAGCTGATACCATGTATGAGATAAACTATTTTGATCTATCTGTCTGAAATCTAGGGTCGAAAAACATGACACAACAAAATTGATGCCAGACTCTTTAGCGGCTTGTGCAGCGCTAACCTCTCCTTCGGGCGTATACATTTTGTGCCATGCAACAGGTGCGACCATTATCGGCGCGCTAATTTCCTTGCCCAAAACTTTTGTCGTGGTCGTGAGATTTTTTATTCCTGCAAGCACTCGCGGCACGAGCTCGTATTTTTCAAATGCACTAAGATTTGACGCGTACGTCTTTCCTTCGCCGGCACGCTTCTGAACATAGTCAGTCAAGCTGATGCCCAGTTTTTCAGAGGCCGCCGCTTCGTAATCTGCAATTGTTTGGAAGGATTTTGTGTCCATATAATAGTGCGTTTATTTGATAATACTATGATTATAGTCGGATTTTCGTTGTGTGTTAAGTGGTCTACTATGAATTTGCTAGTTTCTTGACTTTTTATGCTAGTCGATGTATAATACTAGCAAATGGACGTGGGAATGAATTCCACATCCGAAAGGAAAAAATGAAATCTTTGTCAACTTGGTTTTTAGCGTTCGGATGCATTGTCATCCTAACGCTCTGCAGTGGTTGCGCTGGGGTTGGATACTTCCAGTTTCCACCATCACACTGTTGGAATCAGCCAACCGAAACCTCACACACCATTGCTGGTTTTACACACGATGGGAGTGGTGCCGTAATGGTTGATACCACCTATTGGGGAAACACGAAGTATGAGCAGTTTACAACCTACTCCACTGGGACCGTAAATCCCTGCGGCAGAACAGTTGTCTCTGGAACTATTGTTACGGTCCAGGGCGATAGCTACTCAAACTTCGGTGGCTTCGGAGGTAATCCGTTTCTGCCCGGCAACGCTGCCACCATGAGCGGAGGAGGTAACTTCGGCTCCTCAGGTGGAGGCATTGGAAGGGGCCCATACTACGGCCCAGGCACCTCCGGCTATTAACAAACAAGCATGACTCGCCGCCTTTCGCATAATTTTGCGACTGGCGGCTTGCTTTTTTTTATGGGTTCCGGTATAGTTACTCGCACTATGGCTACCAAAAAAGCAGGAGGATCAACAAAAAACGGAAGAGATTCGAATCCCAAATACCTGGGAGTAAAGGTTAATGACGGCGCACTAGCTCTCGTCGGCTCTATTATCGTACGCCAGCGTGGTACTGATGTTATGCCCGGCAAGAACATTGGTGTGGGATCTGACCACACTCTCTTTGCCCTCAAGGAAGGCATCGTCAAGTTTGGCACCAAGCGCAAGATCAACTTCGACAACTCCGTCTCCCGCAAGAAGATCGTCAGCATTGTTTAAATAAAATAGCTCGAAATGAAAACAAAATACTCGCCCAACGGCGGGTTTTTTGTTATAATTTTTGATGATGAAAAAAGAATTGAAAAAATTTCTACTCACCTGCCCGTTAGCAGTGGCAACATTATTGATACCCATCTTTTTAGGAACGAATCAACTCCTAACGATCGCACTCCTTATTTGTGTAAGTTTACTCATGATCGGCATCAACTGGAGTTTCAAATATATTATCCTCTTTTTATTGATATTTATAAGCGGACCCATTGCCGAAGCTATTGCAATCCATTTTGGCGCATGGACGTACGCTACACCTGTTTTTATCGGCGTTCCAATAT
>JBAXYC010000029.1:0-7974 GCA_037127615.1 bacterium
GATCAAAGTTAATTAAAACTAGGCGCACGAGTAGGTTGGCTGACGAAAAATTCGAGAGAAAAATATGGGGAAATTTTTGCGGCGAATGCCGGAACATATGAAAATACCGCCGCGATTTTTTCAAAAGGAGCAACAAGAGAAAGGACAGGGCTTGCTGGTTGTGCCGGCGACCCAAGAGAGACCATCGAAACAACTTTTGCAGACGGTTTTCCATCTACAAGAGCCACGAGGAAAGTCACGCGGAACTGCTCGCCAGTCTGCGATGTGATAAGCCGTTCAACAAAATGTGGCTGTATATATGGGCTTAACATTGTGAGTATAGTATACCAAAAACGGGATAGGCTGTTAATTGACAAACATGAATTATATGATAGAGTGCGGATATCGCAGTCTCTGTTCGGGTGTGTAAACACCCTTCGTCAACTCAATACTCAGCAATAAAATTATGAAAAAAATTAAACAAAAAAACTGGGGCTTCCCCATTTTTCAGGTCATTGGTGTGGTGCTCGTTGGTCTTCTCATCGTTCTGAAACTTCTCAAGGACTTTGGGGGTCACCTGTGAGCGCCTACGATGTGTGGTTCGACCGTATGATATTTCTTCTTCTGGTTTCGATTGTTGGCGCCCTTGCAATCCATGGACTCAACCTCGCGATGGCACAGCAGAAATCAAAGGAAAATAAACGGAGGATCCTGATGATAAAACGAGTTGTCGTTCTGTATACGATCCTATTTGCATCCCTCGTGGCGCTTTCAGTTACGATACACGCCATAAATTTATACTTCCCTCCTCCGCCGAGCGACACACAGTCGCTCAACACAGCGGCCCCGGCGACATCAATCGCCGGGGCCTTTTTAAATTATAAAGTTCAAAAACACCTAATCCACCGAAATAATCTTCGACGGTGAATGGTGCCCGCTGATCAACCGCACTGACTTCCCCGGAAAACGTGTACGAAAAATCTCAAGCACTCGTGTATTTGCCATATTTCGCTCAGCTTTTTGGCGAACCGATACAAGAAAATGATCTGCTGACTCTGCAGTCACTTCTTCTTTTTTTGCCCCCGCTTTCGTGCGGATTTTTATATACATTGTCTAAAATTATGCAGCTTTGAATTCACCCACTTTCACACGCGGAGCCTTGATCACCTTGCCGTTGAGTGAATACCCTTTCTGAATCACATTCACGACCGTGTGTTCCTGCGCTGCGTCAGTCACCGGCACGTACTCGACGGCTTCGTCACGCATTGGGTCAAACTTTTGCCCTGTCGGGTCAAGCTCGGTCACTCCATGCTCCTCAAGTACTTTTTTAAGCTGGTTTGCGATGTATTCCACCCCGACACGCCAGTTTTTATCTACCTTTTCCCATGTTTCTTTATTTCCAAAAGCCATATTAAAGCTATCGAGCACCGGAATCAGCTCGGTGAGCAAGTTTTCATTTGAAAATTTAATAAAATCCTTCTGAGACTCCTGATCACGCTTGCGGGCATTTACAAAATCAGCCTTATCTTTTTGCCAGCCAGTAAGGTACTCCTGCTTTTCAGCGAGAGCTTTTTTTAGTCCCGCGCGCAGCTTTTTTACTGTTGCCTGGGCATTTTCTTCTGACACCACACTGTCATCAAGGTCGGTATCAGTGCTCGATTCGACTGCACCAGCCGCATCGATCGTCGTATCATGGTTGTCGTCTGCATCTAGTTCAGCATCTGTTTCGTAGATTTGATCTGTCATGGCACTAGTATAACGGCATCATAAAAAAACAGCAAGAGAATAGTCCTCCTGCTGCCTTTTTATTTTTCTAGAAAATAAAACTAGATAGAATCCTTTGCGAGGATCGACATGATATTGACGATAAATGACTGATGATCTGCCTTTGGATCTTTTGCGCTATCGAGGAGGCCCTGCCACTGAGCAGTAAGCGCAGGATCCTTTACTTGAAGAATGTCATTTTCGAGCTTTACACGATCATCGTATGAAACGACACCCTTTGTAGCGATATACATGTTGATCACGTCATTGAGGGCGTGAATTGCAAGAAAACGAGTTGAATTGACATCAGTAACCTTATTCATCTGTTCTTTAACGTTCTGTGTGTACTGAATACTAAAAAAGATGTTTCCGGCGACGAGGATGAGCATCAACACATTTGAAACAAGACGTGTTCGGTCGAAAATTCCTGACGACAAACCTAGATTCTCTTTGGGCATATAAATAAAATAATTACGTAATTAATTGATAATAAGATTATATCATGGATTCAACGCTGATCAACAAGTGTGCTTGTGGATTAAAATAGCGCCTTCACCCATGAAAACCAGCCGGTTGAAGCCTTCTTTACGGGGGCAACCGGCGTGGCCGTCTTCCCTGCGGGCACCGCTGGGGACCCCAGCGGTGCCACAACCTCAATGATAAGCACCATCGGCGACGCGGTTGTCGAAAGTGTGTAGCGACCAGGGGTCGTCGTAGCAGCCCATGCGATCTCAACTGGGGTAAATGGGATCACTTTTCCTTGGATCGTCACCTGCACCGCGGACACACTGATCGGAAGTACGTTGATACTGAGTTGTTCTCCGGGAGTCACCCTGACGAGCATGTCAACGGAGGTATTTGATACTGATGTGACAAAAAGCGGAAGTTCCTTGCCGGTACGTGCGTCGGTTACCTTGTAGAGACCTGGCGGTGTCTTCTTTGGAGCCACGAGCGGTACTGGCTTTTTTCGTGAATCAAACAAGGCTTGGTTCGTCGGTACACTTGCAATCACACTTGCGAGAAGCTGCGGAGATTTTTTCATCTCGGCGAGAGCTGCGACTGACAACGGTGCAAACAAGAAGGTCTCGACGTATGAGTCAAATGCAGGCAATGGTAACGCGGTGACCTTGAGAGCGCCGAGCGGCTGCACTCCCTTGAGTGGATTACCAAAATTAGTAATTCCAAATGTTTTTGTGCTCGTTACGGGAAGCGCACCGCTCGGAAGCTGCTTGAGCACAAGCTTCTGTAGCTCTGCCACCGTGAGCCCGACACCACCGGACGACACACCGGCTCCACCGCGCGCGCTCGTCGAGTTGCTAGCTCCTGAGCTCACCACTGGTGGCGAATAGTGCCCGACAACAACCACTGCATTGCCACTACCATTGGTATGTGTTTGTGCCGGACAACCGACATTTGAGCCTGCACCTGGGTTTGCAATCGTATTTGTGTACGTAGAGTCAGTGAGCGTGATACTACCCGCGTCCCCACCGTTACCACAGAAGGTTGCATCTCCTGCATTGGTTTCGAGGAGAGCGTCAGCAGGATTTCCAAATGAATTGGCGACCGTGAGGATGCCACCATTACCACCCTTGGTCGTGCCATTGCCACCATTTGCAATGATGGTATTTGTCGTTGATGTAGCGATGGTGATACTGCCACCGTTTGATCCAGTTGCACCATCAGTACCATTGGCGGTGGTTGTACCAGTCACTGTGACATTTTGCAAAGTAAATGAATACCCATCATGACCCCCGTATGCTCCAGAGGCATTGACTGCGCCATTGAGTACAAACCCACCACCATCGAGCGTGATATTGTTTGCAGCAACATATATGGTATTGGTCACATCGGCAGGCAGTGTTGTAGACGCGAATACGACGACAGATTCGCCACTCACGGGGACGCGACCGAGAGGAATAGCGAGAGTGGTATCAGTAAAATAGTTGAGAGGATTACTCCATGAGTTGTCACCAGCGACATCAGTAATGAAATCGTATTTGGGTATGAATGATATGTGATGGCGCCGTTCACCGTGCCACCACCCGCGAGAGGAGCCGCAGCAACATGATACACATGAGCGGTGCCGGTCACGATCGCTGAGCCTACGTTCGTTGATGCGTCATTGAAATATGCATTGCCGACAACAGTGCCGGTGTTTGTTGACGAATTGTTAAAGAAAGAATTACCTCTGGTATATCCGATGTTTGAACTGGTATCAGTGAATATCCAACGAGTGATAGGTGTACTGTTGGTATCACGAACAGTACCCGTGACGATACCGGTTCCCTGGAAAGCTGTTGTGCCAGCAAAGGTGACGACGCCCGCATTTGAGGTGAGTGTATTGAAGATGAGATCACCGTTGACGGTACCAGTGTTCATTGAGTTACCATTGAGCGTGAGACTACCATTCACTGTGCCAGTATTACTTGAGTTTCCATTGAAGGTAAAATCACCATTCACCGTGCCGGTGTTAGTCATGGCGCCAGCAACCGTGACCGGTGTCATTTGATTCGTCGTTACTGTTCCTCCCGCGAGGTTAGTAAGAGCAGCGATGAATGTTCCCCCAGTGACCGTGCCTCCTGCTTCAACCGTTGTCGTCGCAAAGGTACTACTGAGATCACTTACAAAGTTCCCAGTGATATCGAGGGTGCCACGCAGACTTGATGACGCAACGGTCATCGTCGCAAAATGTGAGACAGCGCCAGTAGCGATGACATTTTGGAGAACGATATTCGTACTACTACCAGTGAGGCTGCCGACGGTATATCCATTGCCAGCAAGTGTGGTTGAAATGATGACACTACAACTTGAAGCGTTGATGGAGAGATAGTAGTAGGGGCGAGTAACTTCATCGAGTGGGGCGAGACAGTCAGTGTCGACAGGCTGAGTATTGTCATAGGTAAATGAAACTGACTTTTCCGTGATGTCACCATGAGCAACGGTACTCTTCATATATATAGTATGTGATGCTGCACTTGGTCGAGGGATATCACTACCGTTTTTTGAACAATCAACTGTTGTGTATGATCCACTGTCGATTTTGTACTGACAGAGATAGCTCGTGCCCCACACGACGACTGGTGCCCATTTGATATTTGTTCCTGGGATTGGAGATGTGACTGAGAGATTTGGAGTAGCCGATCCTCCACCACCAATGAGTGCATTCCACGCTGAGAAGAAACCGTTGTTGAGGGCTTGGAACGTGTTGGTGATGAGCGAGTAGGTTGCTCCAGCGAGGTTCACCGCAGCACCATTCACTGCTTGGATGACCCAGACACCACCGTTGTGAGTGAAGTCACTGATGACAGTGAATGTTCCAGCACTATAGAGGCGAGTAATTTTACCCGTAACACTACCTGCCTCCGTACTTGTATCAGATCCGGCGAATGTAGCGTTACCGATGATGGTACCAGTGTTCGTAGATGAAGCATTGAAGAGAGCGGCGTCAGTGGTCGTTGCTGCAACGATGAGGGTGATACCGTTTGTCGCTGTACCTTGGAGCGTGACGCTGTGCACAAATGCCGTGATACCTGTCGTGGTGATATTTCCGGCGAGGATGGTCACATCATCACCTGCTGTCGGAAGCACGGTTGAGTGGATGGTGGCACTAGCATCTGTCCACCAGTTATTGAGATCATCCCATTTACCAACTACACCATGACCGGCTGCTGCATCACTGAAATATAGTCCAGGGTAGCCGTGATAGGTCACCTGACTATTGATCGTTCCTCCGAGTGGACGAATAACCGGAGAATATACATCGACATTTCCCGTGATGGTACCACTGTTGGTTGCAGCATTGTTAAATGTGGCATTACCTTGGATGGTGCCGGTATTGGAGCTGGTCGTATTAAATATGACGGTTCCCTTCAAGATGCCAGCGTTGGTACTGGAGGCATTGAATACCCAGCCGGTGATCTGTGCACCGACTGAGTCATATGTATTTCCGCTTACGGTATTGACGAAGCCGAGACCACTAAAGGCTGTTGTTCCTGAGAATGAGACGACGCCACTGACGCCCGTCAACGATTGGAATGTGGCATGTGCGGTCACGGTACCGTTGGTCACTCCCGCATAGTTGGTTGAAGAAGCGGTGAAGAGTGCATTGCCAGTGACTGTGCCCGCGTTCGTTGAGGTAGCGTTGAAGGTATATGTATTGCCACCGGTGATGATATTTCCCGTGTTGACCGTTCGTCCAACCACTGCACTACTGCCGATCGTAAGAGTGCCTGTATTGGTCAATGTTGTTGTGACATTCAAAACATTACCATTCATATTGAGACTACCACCCGGGTTGATGGTGAGTGTGTCGACAGTGATTGGTCCGCCCGCAGTAAACGCTCCATCGATGATCAATGTCGAAGCTGAGAGAGCTCCATCAGTAGAACCAGTACCCGTGAACTCAACCGTACCTGTCGCCGTGAGGTTTGTTGTACCCGTGAGACTGCCCCCGATCGTCACTTTGTTGCCACCTGCCGCCATCGTGCCAGCCATGAGCGTCAGGTTGTGGTTGACCGAAAGCGCATCTTGGAGTGTGTATTTACCGCCAACACCGTTTTGAGTGAGGTTGTAGTATGACCGCCCGGCGGAGGTGAGTTCTTGTGTACTACTTGTACCAGTGACATTCACCGTTGCTGTACCAGGTGTCACCACAATGCCCGTGAAATTAATATTTCCAGAAACCGTCGTAGCACCAGAACCAAAATCGAGAATACTTGAAGTACCAGCACCAGTGGTCACCGCGATACTTGAAAATGAATTACTGAGACTTGAACCAAGCTTCAGCCAGCCGTTATAATTTGAGCTACTAAAACCCATGTTCAATACTCCTGCAGTAAGAGCATATGACCCCATGTCTACATATCTTATCGGTGTTCCAATTATAGTGTCATCAACCTGAAAAATATTATTAGCAAAATTCCAATTACCTGTTGCGGTGATATTTCCAGAAGCTACTCTTAAAATAACACTACCAAGGTTATTTGGTAATGTTATTGACTTTTGACTCATACTCGCAAGAACTGAAATATATAGAGCACCCAGTGCAGAAGAGACATTTAAATTATTAACCGTTAACGCATCATTAGTAGATGGATAAAATAACAATTGATAACCTCCGCCATTGAGTGTGCCTGGACCCATAGTTAATGTTCCGCCTACAGTCACGTATACTGAACCACTCATAGTTGTCGTTACTCCACTACCTGCAATTGTAAGATTTTTAAAACCAGTTGCGTTTGAGCTTTTATTACTGATCGTTCCACTCGCCCCTTGTATCCAACTTCCGGTTGACGTCAGAGCTCCAACGAAATTCGCTATAGAGATATTTCCATTGACCGTGACCGTCTTTGCATTATCAATGAGGGTACCTGTAGCGACCGTGAGGCTTGCGGCCGTTAGGTTGTCCTGGAGAGTCCACGCGCCGCCGACGCCATTGAACTGAAGGTTATTAAATGTTGGAGTGCTTGAGCCCGAAGTAATAGTTTTACCTGCTGAGGTCGAATTGAACACCACCGTCGAACTTCCGGCAATAAACTGAGAAGGGGTTGTGCCGTTGCCGTAGTTCAACCAGTTACCACCAACAGTAATTGTACTAGTACCACCAACACCGTTACTTGCATTAAGAGTTTTGAGACCGGTATCTGAACCAGAACCAATTTGAATATTACCACCAACAGTGAGGTCGTAGCCGGCTGTATTCCAAGTTGCAACTCTACTAATAGTACTTCCAGTATCAAGATATAGGTTGTAATTCGAATTCAAAGTAATGTTTCCTGTTTGTGTGACATTTGAAGAACCATTAAGAGGATCAGAGGTCAAGTAAATAGAAGAATTGTACCCATTTAATAGAGCTGGTATTGTTTGAGTACCGCTTCCAAAAAATATGCCTCCTACTGAAATTTTCGAATTCGCATTAACATTTAAAGGGTTTAACCCATAAAGCCATACAGATGATGTAGAATTCAAAGTTCCTGAACCAACAGTTAAAACAGACTTAGAAGTTATTCTTCCACCATTTGATGAAAATGTTGTTGTATTACCATTCTGTGCAACAGTTAAATAATTAAAACCATTTATATAACTAATAATGACATTACTATACGCCAACGTACTTGTCCCATTCATCACAAGCGTGGCATTGTTGAACTGTGTAGAATCCTGCGTACCGTCCGCGGTAAACGTGCCATTTCCATTGAACGTGATGGTCGAGCTGCCGGCGGCGAACTTTGA
>JBAXYC010000030.1:0-7905 GCA_037127615.1 bacterium
ATCATGCTCTCATCAAAACGCAAAGGAATACAATCCGAGCGCTACATAAAAAAAAGGCGAAATAGGTTTATTTTGGCCATTGTTCTTTTTCTGGTTGCTGTTGTTTCTGTCGTTGTTGCCCTCGTTTTTCTTTCGAAGGCATCATTTTTGCAAATCAAAGAAGTCGACGTGTTACCCGCATCGACGACCGCTCTCGTCAGCCCCGCCGACGAGATCCAGAAGATTGCTGAGGAAAATCTCGTCGGTTCCAACGGCTACTTTTTTTCAAAAAGTAATTTCTTCATTTACCCAAAAAGTAAAATCACCGCAGATATTATTGAGGCATTTCCTCGTATCCAATCAGTCGACATTTATTATAAAAGCCTGACGACACTGGGGGCGATTAATATTGCGGTTACTGAGCGAACGCCATTTGCTCTCGCATGTGTATCGAGCCGAGATGCTGTCTCCTCAACATCCGAACAGTGTTTTTATATGGATGCCACCGGTTTTATCTATGCTCCTGCACCACAGTTTTCAGCTGGAGTGTATGTGCATTATTACAATAGTGAGTTTTCCACATCGACGATTGGTATTGGAAGTAAACTAACCGCACCGAGCCGTCTTGCTGCAAGTAAAACTGCCGTTGATTTTATATCAAAAATGGGTATTCAGGTTACGCGAGCAATAGTGCTGCCAAACAATGAATATACCTTGATCATCAGGGATACCTATGCAACGTCAACATCAAAAACAGCTACGACAACACAACTGACCTCGACTATTTATTTCAATACAACGACACCAGTTGAAACATCATTGACGTATTTTTTACGATTCTGGCAAAGTCGTACCAATAAAAACTTTGACTATATTGACTTACGCTACGGTAAAGATATCGTGTTTAAAATGCACTAGATGCACATTCTATTTTGATGATCAACAATCTTTATTTTAGACAAATGGCTACCGCCCTCCTCACTGGAGCTGTTGTGGCATTTAGTATTTTGGCAATAGGGAAGTGGACATCGTCATCTTTTTTTTATTCAAATCGTGTGCCACTGTACGATGCTAATACGCCAGTCGTCATCAGTGCAAGTCTAGGAACATCCACAGTTGGACCAAATGTCGATGAAGAGAGTGCGTATCCACTCACATCACCGACAACTTCGTCGCCGCAGAAACCTGTGCCAATATCCGCACCATCATATCTTGTAGTTGTACTCAATGCGAGCACTAGTTTTCCCGAGAAGATTCTTCTTGAAAAAAATAGTTTTCGCGCGGTGTCGATCGCGTCACTTACAAAGCTTGCCACTGCTGTCGTCGCTCAAAATATTCTTGATCAAAATGCTGCGATCACGATCACATCAAAAATTTTGTCGACATATCCAAATGATCCTGCCGGTTTCCGTCGGGGTGAACAGTTTAAAACTGCGCAGCTGTTGTACCCACTTCTCATGGTATCGAGTAATGACGCGGCCGAGGCGCTCGCCCAAAGCTACGCGCCCGGCCGCGCCTGGTTCATCAAAGCCATGAACGACTGGGCATACTCTATTGGCGCATATAACACTTTTTTTGCTGATCCGTCAGGACTCTCTCCAGAAAATATCTCGAGCCCGCATGATCTCGCAATCATCCTTGCCTGGGTCGCCACTCATCGTCCTGACCTCTTGACAATCACCCAGACAAAGGTAAAGTACGCCGGTACGCATACATGGACGAGTCCAACACAGCTCCTGAACCTCACCTCGTATCTTGGTGGAAAAAATGGATATCTTCCAGAAGCTGGACAAACTTCCGTATCTTTATTTCATCAAAATAATCACGCCTATATCGTCGTCGTCCTCGGCAGCAAATATCGCGACCAAGATATTCTCAATTTATTGCAGCAAATTTAATATATGAACATTAACTCTGGATTTTGGAAAAAAATAAAAGAACAAGCGGTCGCCGAACAGCGACCGATTATGGTCCTTGCACCAATGGCGAATGTTACTGATGCTGCATTTCGTCGTATCATCGCAAAATACGGCAAGCCCGATGTGACGTGGACAGAGTTTGTTTCAGCTGACGGTCTATGTTCACCGGCAGGGAAGCCTGCTCTTTTACGCGATCTTGTGTATGGTGAGACAGAGCGCCCGATCATCGCTCAGCTTTTTTCATCTCACCCAGACAAAATGCGCGAGGCCGCAGCGCTCGTCGCGGAGCTTGGTTTCGATGGCATTGATATCAACATGGGGTGTCCTGATAAAAGTATTGAAAAGCAGGGAGCCGGCGCCGCACACATAAAAGATCCGGCTCGAGCAAAGGAAGTCATCGCTGCCGCGATGGAAGGCGCTCGAGCCGGCATGCTGAAAAACGCAGAAAACAAAAAAAACGCAAAGAAGCTTGATGCGAATACGCAGCCGGTAAATACGCAGCCAATTCCTATCTCTGTAAAGACCCGCATCGGCTACAGTAAAAACGAGCTCGAGACCTGGCTACCGGAGCTCCTCTCGACTGGTATCGCCGCCCTCACTATCCACTGTCGCACCCGAAAGGAGATGTCGAAAGTGCCCGCTCGCTGGGAACACGTCAAACGTGCCGTTGAGATTCGCGACTCACTAAAAGTTTCAACATTGATTCTCGGAAATGGTGACGCTCTCGACTGGGCTGATGGGGAAGCGAAGGCTCACGCAACAGGTGCCGATGGCATCATGTTTGGCCGCGCCATCTTTGGTAACCCGTGGCTGTTTAATAAAGTTCGACCAGATATTAGTATTCTCGAGCGTTTGCGCGTAATGGTAGAGCATACAGAGGCCTTTGAAGAGCTTCTGGGTGGCTTCAAAAACTTTGCAATCATGAAAAAACACTATAAGGCCTACGTTCATGGGTGGGATGGAGCAAAAGAGCTTCGCATGCGCCTCATGGCCGCTGAGACCGCAAAAGACGTAAAAACGATTGTGTCAGAATACGTTGCAAAATAAGGCTTAAATCAGATATCCTGCCGAAAAAGGCTTGACAGAGGGTTTCAGAAATGCTATCATATTGGCATTAGCAAGGTATATACGTATGCCTTGTTTTTAATTACCAAAAACTATGATTGAACTATTCACCGCAGCAGCTATGCTTGTTTCAGTATACGGCCCAGCTACAGCTACCACGACGATTAGTGCAACCTCAACTTCTGCACCGGTAGCCATTGTTGCCAGTACGACTGTCTCAAATATAGATAATATCAGCACTTCTTCAACTATGGCTTTCGTTAAGTCATATTATTCAGACGAACCAGTCCTTATCGACATTGCCCGCTGTGAGTCATCATTTCGGCAGTACGATAAAAACGGAAACATTCTTCGCGGAAAGGTAAATGCCGCCGATATCGGTGTGATGCAGATCAACGAGAAATACCATCTCGAGACTGCAAAGAGTATGGGATATGATATCCGTACAACTGCAGGAAACCTCGCGTACGCAAAGTATCTCTATGATACACAGGGTGCAGATCCGTGGTCAGCTTCACAGCCATGTTGGAGCAAGCAGATTGCGATGGCGAAATAATGCCACTTCTGCAGGTAATTAAAATTCTCTCGCGATCTATCGCGCAAAAGGGCAGCCGAAAGGCTGCTTTTTTGTGCACCTATATATTTTCAGTAAACATAAACAAGTAGAGTAGGTATCCAATAATAATTCCTAGTATGACCGCAATAGGACCAACCACCCATTTTGATTTTTTAGAATCTAAATCCATAACGCCGAGAATGATTCCAAGGATACCTAGTATTGCGCCGATCGGTAGATTAGAGAGACGAAAAGAGACGAGTCCGCTAATAAGAAAAATGATTGAAAGCAGAGTGTATTTAGATCTGATAGATTTCATACAATATAGTATACATGAAGGAAGATGAAGATTGAAATCTTGACCAGTAAAAGTCTAAATGCTAAAATTGTTTTATCAATCTTCGATGTAGTAAGTCCCCCAGGACTACGGCCAGGCTCCTGCATTAATGTAGGGATTATGATTATAGAGGCGTTGAGGGAAACGGGGTCCCTCCGAGATTGCGGTTTCTTTGAGACCACACAAAAGACCTTTACTGGTCTTTTGTGCTTTTAGATAATTTTCGATCCATAACGCTAAAAAAATGTTTCTGGCAGTACGGTATCTGACGTGTTTCCTCAGGAGGTGTGTTTAATCTCACCTTCACCTCGCAGGCAACAGTCATGTATGTTGTTGAAGGGGTTAGCTCGCTTACAGACACGAACTGGGCATCCGTTCAGACAGTGACAGCAACGGGTGCGGTCACGGCAGTAAGTCTGTCTATGACAGAACCCATGATGTTTTACCGGGTTCGTTCTCAGTAGTCGTTTGGTTCTTTGATATCAAGAGCTTGCTTGTCTTCGGACGAGTAAGCTCTTTTTTATATTAGTTACCAAAGACAATATCCTGAACTATTTTATCCATTTGATTAATTATAGAATTGTCGTAGTTTGTTGCGGTCACTGTATTTGGAAGTCCATAATTTATATTATAGAATGATTCGTTTCCCGCGATCCAATTACTGACGGGGGTGAACTTCGTCTTATCATTAAATCCAGTTTGGCTTGTTGTAGGAGCGGTTTTACGTAGAAAAGTGAAGTTAAAATACAATGCATCAGAATCCTCTCCATTAAGAACAGGGTCTATTGTTCTCCATGCTTGATTACCACTTATATTTAAGCTAACCGCCGCGGAAGGCTCTAGTTGGGTATTTTTATCATATGTTTGTGCACTCGCTGCTGCAGCACAGTGTTGTTTATCACAAAGTTCAATTACAATATTGTAGCCAGCATTATTCACCAGCTTCACATTAGCTATACCCGTCGAGGACGAAAAAGCTAATGACCAGTCATTTGGATAACTAAGTTTGATCCCCCCGTAGACATTATTTTGATATGTTTGCCAGCTAGTCGTGCTCGGCACTGAAGTCGTAGGGAGAACATTTGAAGAAACGGGCGATTTCTGATTGCTGAAATATAAGATACCAATGACAATAAGAATAACTATTATAATGGTTGTTACGACAACCTGTATTTTTTTTGTTTTCATAATGATGATTATAGCACTTATGTTTACACTTACGGGGTAAAAGTGGGGATAATTTTTTGCTAGAAAATTTTCTTAAATTGCTTTTTCCATTCCGCTTTTTGACCAAGCATAACGTACAAAACAGTGATCGCGACAAAGAAAATAATTATTCCGAGTCCAAAAACTAGCGAGCCGTCGTCACGGACGATAATAGGATTTTCGGGTGTGCCGGAGAGGGAAGTAGAGGCGGTCACAGTACAGTCCGAGGTGTAGTCAGACGAACTGCCAGCGTAGATATTTTGACAATGCCAGGCGTTAATCATTGGATTCGATGATTACTTCATCGCAGTAGCATTCTTCATCGACCTGAATTGCCTTATTAAATTGGCGGCGCCAAAACAAGAAGCGTTTGTAATCCTTTGAGTGGTATGAGTGAAGCATGAATATGAGCGCGTCAGATACTACAGTTTCATTGATATTGAATTCGTGGCGATTTATTTTGATACACATCTATGTTTGATTAATTTTTTAATAAATTTACTTGTTGCGGACGATAGAATCGAACTATCCAAGATCCGGAGATGAGCCGGACGGTGCCACCAGACACCATGTCCGCTATGTGGTCGCCAGTTTTTAGGTGGCGACAGGGAACTAGGCTTCCCTAACAGCTACAATTTTGATTGCGGCCGCTAGATTGCCTCCGGAGACGATATCTACATCGGCTTCGATGTCTTTATCGATCAAATTCGAGATATTACCGACTTTCTTATAGTCGAGCTTGAACTTGAGGATTTTGCCGTTATATCGAGCGTGGATGTTGGAGTACTTGGTACCTTGATATTCACCCTCGTTAAATTCGAGCAGAGTTAATTTAATTTGCATGGTAATTTTTATTTATAGAATTTATAACGACCTTTAGTAGAGATAGTCAGGGTGGGGGAATATTAAAAAATAAGTCCCAGGACCTGATTGGTCTCTGGGGACATTATAAGACACAATGTCGCACAATATATCTTTCCGGTAGTTTAGCTATATAGCGGAAAGGGGCCTATGAAGCCCCTGACCTTTTCTGCCTACCCGGCAGCCTTGACCTTGATCCTCAGATCATCGTTGCCTACTGACTACTGGGAGCGTTTGGCAACGCGGGACCTTTATATTCGATACTTGGAGTCTGACCATTATTTATTTTGCGAATATCAGCGAGTGATGGGTTCCAGATATCATTTACAAAAATATTCCAGATATATGCTGCAGGAGCCTTGAGGTAGGTGTCCCATGTGTACACTACCCCTCCCCAGACGTAGGAAAAATTATTTTGAGTGACGGGGGACTCGACGGTTGATCGGATGCTAAAACCGTAGTAGCTTAGGATAAGAATAGCGATAACAACGACGACGATGGCCATGACGATGCCTCTATTGTTCTGTTTCATGGTGGATATTATAGCATTTTTTAAAAGAGGTTATGTCTGGAGGCTGTTTATAAGTACTCAGAAAATTAGTGAGGCAAATACGATAGCGGGTTGAGGTATGCGCTAATATCAGCAAGAGGAAGAATGGCACCCTTACAGTGAGCGCTGTTGACATAGTCGGTGATGACGACGCCCGCAGTCGCGTAGACACCAAAGTGAAGGTGTGGACCAGTCGCGTAGCCAGTCTCTCCGCTGTAGCCGATCACGTCGCCCGTTGAAACGAGCTGACCTTTGCTCACAAGTGGTACAGAAAGATGGGCATAGAGTGTTGAAAGACCATCAGGGTGCTTTATCATGATCCATTTTCCATATGAATAGCAGCCGGGGATAAGGTCTGTGTTGCCGACACCTACTATTACCCCATCAAGCGCAGCTTTAATCGGTGTGCCGATTGCAGCGCCAAAGTCCATGCCCGTGTGCCCTTTTCCATTGTAAATTTGTGGATTTTTTGTAGAGAAACTTGTGTTGCCAAAATATTGGGTGATGACAACCTTGTTGACTGGCCAATGGAGCACCCCAGAGCCTGTCGCCGGTAGGTCCTTTAGCGTCACCGTCAATAAATGAAGGGTTTTTTCGTAGTTGAGGATCTCTTGACCAAAGGCAGCCTGCTGTGCAGCCTTGTCAGTGATTATTTTTTTATAATTAGCCTCGCTGTTTTTTGTCTGTGCGAGTAGCGATGCTTTATCTTTTTCTGTGGCCACGAGGACGGCCCGCTGGTTCACGAGGTTTGTATTGAGGCTGACAAGCTCAGCTTTTTTTATTTTTGTTTGTGCGACATTATCTTGAAGCACTTTTTTTTTGCTTTTTAATTCAGCGATCTTGTCTTGGACGCTTTTTTGTAAGCTGGCGAGGTTGTCGATGGTAGTATATGCCTGGGACAAGGATTGTTGCCCGAGGATAAGCTCGATAAGCGACGAGTCGTCATTTTCACGGATAGCGGCGAGGGATTTTGCGATAAATACATCATCGTCATTTATTGTCGACTGTTTATGACCAATATCGGCATTAAGCTGAGCAATTTGGAGGTTTGTTGCTGCGATTTTGTCCTGTGTGACCGTAATGCTCGCTTCAAGTTTCTTTTTTGAAATATCGAGCTGTTTAATGGTATTACTCAGTGTGTTCACCTGCGTGCTTGCAGCGTCGAGCTGGCTTTGATACTGAGCGATCTCTGTATCGAGTGCAGCAATAGAGGCGTTGCGAGCGTCAATTTGTTTTTGAATATCCGTCGCTGTGTCAGCACGGGCAGTCCCAGCGCGGAATAATAATGTACAAATAGTAAACAAATAAAATAAACTCACGAGCGAAGACTTGCGAGTTCGACGGAGCGAGCACGAGGAATTTTTCAGTAGAAAAATATCCGTGCTGAGTAAGTGAGATTTTTTTGTTTGTTTACTAATTGATAGATTCATAC
>JBAXYC010000031.1:0-7847 GCA_037127615.1 bacterium
CCGACACGCTCACCACCTCCCAGCTCGTGGTCAGCGCACTAAGACAAACTCTCGCACACTTCGTGGTAACGTTCGTAAGACAATGGGTTCAGGACGTAAGAAGGAAGAAAAGACATAATCCCGAATTGAATAAATAAAAAACATGGCAACTAAAACCACTACAACAGAAAAAGTAAAGAAAACCACAAAGGAAACAAAGGTTGTTTCTGCTGAGGCGCCAAAGGCTGCAGCATCAAGTGTTAGCAAGAAGCGTCTCGATGTTGGTATCCTTTACGTTCAGTCTACCTACAACAACACAAAGCTCCTCCTTACTGACACAAAGGGTAATGCTCTTTTCGCGTCTTCTGCCGGAGCTCTTGGTTTCAAGGGTGCAAAGAAGGGTACTCCATTCGCAGCTGCGAAGGTTGGTGAGACCCTCGCTGCAAAAGCGCAGCCACTTGGACTCAAAGAGGTCGCTGTTGTGGTCAAAGGTGTTGGTTCAGGTCGCGAGTCATCAATCCGCGGTTTTGTTTCAAAGGGCATTCTTATCTCATCTATAAAAGACGTTACTCCAGTGCCATTCAACGGTCCAAAGCCGAAGAAGCCACGCAGAGTTTAATCTTTTTCTTAATTAATTTTTTATACACATATGATTATTGGACCACGATACAAAATAGCTCGCCGACTCGGAGTACCAGTGTTTGAGAAAACTCAGACACAAAAGTACGCGCTTCGAAGTGGCGCCGCAACACCGGGCGCAAAAGGCCGTGCAGGTGGAGGAAAGCCTCGCGCAAAGTCTGACTACGGACTCGGTCTTCTCGAAAAGCAGAAGGCTCGCATGAGCTATGGAGTACCTGGACGCCAGTTCAGCAACTACGTAAAGCACGCTATGGCCGTAAAAGGAAACTCTTCTGAGATTCTCCTTCAGTCACTTGAGTCTCGACTCGACAACGTCGCTCTTCGCGCCGGTTACGCTCCGACTCGCCAGGCAGCACGCCAGATGGTTTCTCATGGCCACCTTATGGTCAACGGTATTATCGTGACCATCCCTTCATATCAAGTTTCAGTAGGTGATGTTGTCTCGATCCGCGAGGGCAGCAAGAAGAAAGTTATTTTCAATACACTCGATGAACGCATGAAAGCGCTCAAGACCCCAGCATGGCTCACACTCAATGTTGAGAAAAAGGAAGTCAAAGTAGAAGGACAGCCTACGATCAGCCAGTCAGAACTCCTGTTCAATGTCGGAGCGGTGCTTGAGTTTTACAGCAGATAAAATATTTATTTTATTCATTTTTATAATTAAAAAAATATGTCAACATCAACACACAACATCGTTCTCCCATCAAAGCCAAAGATTATCCGCGAGGAAGGTCTTATGGGTGTTTATGAAATTGACGGACTTTACCCAGGATACGGCCACACACTTGGTAACTCTCTTCGACGTATTATCCTTTCTTCGCTTCCAGGAGCGGCGATCACAAAGGTAAAGATCAAGGGTGTTGAGCACGAGTTCTCATCTATTGCTGGCGTCAAAGAAGATGTCATTACTATTCTTTTGAATTTAAAGCGCCTCCGCGTCAAGATGATCACCGATGAGCCACAGGTTCTTACATTGAAAGTAAAGGGTATCAAGAACATCACTGCAAAGGATATCGATGTCCCTGGCCAGGTTGAAATCTTGAACCCAGAGCTTGCTATTGCAGAGCTTACTGATAAATCGTCAGATCTCGATATCGAAATGACAGTAGAAAAGGGTCTCGGGTATGTTCCAAAGGAAATCCTCCAGAAGGACCGTGTTGATATTGGTATGATCAGCCTCGATGCTACATTCACACCGATCCGCAAAGTAAACTACGAAGTAGAAAATATGCGCGTTGGTGATCGTACCGACTTCAACCGTCTCCGCATCACTATCGAAACAGATGGTACCCTTACTCCAAACGCAGCCCTTGAGGATTCTGTTTCTATCATGATCCAGCAGCTCAAGGCTATGGTTGGTTGGAAGGAAGAGGAGCCAGAAGTTGAAGCTGTTACGGAAAAAGAAACATCAGCAGATGGCGAGCCAAAGAAAGAGCTCGATGTCGAGTTCTTGAAGACACGTATCGATGCTATTGGACTTTCTCCACGTACAGCAAAAGCTCTTACCAACGCAAATGTCCGCACGATCGGAGGCCTTTCACGAAAGAAGGAAATCGATATTCTCGATATCGATGGCCTTGGCTCAAAGGGAGTTCAGGAGATCAAAAAGGTCCTTTCGAACTACGGCATCACACTTAAATAATCGCCTTTATTATAAACTCACATGAATCACCACAATAAAAAAAGAAAATTCGGACGAGAGATGAATCAGCGCGATGCGCTCATCCGTTCTTTGGCGCGCTCACTTGTGCTTCATGAGAGCATTACGACGACAACAGCAAAGGCAAAGGAACTTCGCCCATTTGTTGAAAAGCTTGTCACAAAGGCAAAAGCAAATACCCTCGCTTCTCGCCGTCTTATCATCACTCGTATTGGTGGTGAGCGTGAGGCAAAGCTTCTCGTCGAGAAGGTTGCTCCAAAATACGCGACACGAAACGGAGGATATCTTCGCATCGTCAAATTACCAGCCCGAAAGCTTGACGCAGCGCCGATGGCTGTGATTGAATTCGTATAATCGCCACTTAAATTATAAACTACAATGAATTATAAAATAGACGCACAAGGAAAAAAGATGGGACGTATTGCTAGCCAGGCAGCTACTATACTCATGGGCAAAAATACTCCTGCATACGCTCGCAACAAGGCACCGGAAGTGACGGTGGCTATTGTAAACTGTGCCCAGGCGTCTATTGATTCAAAAAAGAAGGAGGATAAAAAGTATGTAAACTATACTGGATACCGTGGAGGGCTCGATACTGAGACGCTCGGGCATCTCATCACTCGCAAGGGTGCGAGCGAGGCTTTCCGCCGCGCAGTATACCGTATGCTCCCATCAAATAGCCTTCGTAAGGAGATGATGAAGAATTTAACAGTCACCGAATAAATTATTGTATCAATTTTATGACACCTACCCCTAAAACTACAGAGCGATATATTGAGACGATCGGACGTCGCAAGACTTCTTCTGCCCGCGTGCGCATCACTCCTGCCGCAAAGACGTCATACTCTTTCAATGATAAAACACTTGAAGTTTATTTTCCTACAGCAGAGCTTCAGGCTATCATCACCGAGGCGTTTACTACTGCAAAGCTTGCAGCGAAGTTCCATATTACTGCAGTGTTGAAGGGTGGAGGTATTCACTCACAAGCAGAGGCATTCCGTCATGGTCTCTCACGTGCGTTCAACGTCTATGACGCAGAGCTCCGTGGAGCCTTGAAGAGTGCAGGTTTCCTCAAGCGTGATCCTCGTGCAAAAGAGCGCCGTAAATTCGGTCTCAAGAAAGCCCGCAAGTCACCACAGTGGTCGAAGCGATAAAAAAAGCCCCCGTTTGGGGGCTTTTTTATACGCGGAGACGGCCGGAGCAATGTCGAGCCAGCAGGCGAGACTGCGAGGCGGGGTCGCAGAATTTTACGAACGACGGTGAGTAAAATATCTGTGACCTAAGCATTAAAAAAAGCCCCCGTTTGGGGGCTTTTTTATACGCGGAGACGAGGGAGGTGGTGAATACGTCGCATTAGATTTAATTTAAAATAATTTTCTTTTTTCTAGAAATGCGCTATACTTGCGAGTATGATATATGATTTTTCTAAGTTCAAAAAACAAGTAGTTTCATCAGAGGAGTGGCTAAAAAAAGAGTTTTCTAGCCTTCGTACAGGAGTGGCGAGCCCATCGCTTCTTGATAGTGTAAAGGTAGAGTCATATGGCGCCCCAGTGCCACTTTCTCAGGTCGGCAGTGTGACTACTGAAGGTCCTCGAACACTTCGTATTACCGCATGGGATGCATCACAGATAAAAGAAATTGAGAAAGCGATCATTATCGCAAGTCTCGGTGTGTCGGTGATCGTCGATGACAAGGGTCTCCGTGTGAATGTGCCTGATCTTACCTCAGAGCGACGCACAGCTATCGTCAAAATGGCAAAAGAAAAGCTCGAGGAAGCAAAGCGTACACTTCGTTCTGACCGTGATGTTGTGATGAAGGATTTACAAACAAAAGAAAAAGACGGCGATCTTGGCAAGGATGATGCATTTCGTTTTAAAAATGAGGCCCAGAAAATCGTCGATGACTGCAATAAAAAGCTTGAAGAAGCCTATGTAAAAAAGGAGAAGGAGATTATGCAATAGAAAGCATAGTAGCACTAATAGCAGGTCACAATCATGATATCGACAATAATCATATTTATCATCGTTTTAGCGGTACTGATCGTGGTGCACGAACTTGGGCATTTTTTGGCGGCGCGTGCCTTCGGGATACGTGTCGACGAGTTTGGTCTCGGCTTTGGCCCGCGCCTTTTCGGTAAGACATTTACTCATAAAAAACACGGCGCAACCATCTATACATTGAATGCGATCCCGCTCGGTGGCTTCGTGAAGATTTTTGGTGAAAACCCTGACGCCGACTCATTGACAGGTCCCGACAGCGCCCGCAGTTTCGTGAACAAACCGCGATGGGCTCAGGCCATCGTCCTGGCCGCCGGCGTTTTTTTTAATTTTCTTTTTGCGTGGGCTATCGTTTCCCTCGGTTTCCTCGGGGGTATTCCAGTTTCTCCGGAGAGCTATCCGCAGTATGCAAATCAGATTCAAAATCCGCACATCATTGTTGACGCTGTCAAAGAGGGTTCTCCAGCAAAGCTTGCAGGTCTTACAGCAGGGGACACTCTCCTCGTTCCTTCAATTGAAACACTTCAAAATACCGTTGCACAGAGCCATGGAAATGCCATTACGCTTGAGCGCATCACCGCAGCGGGGGCTCACTCGACACTTTCGATACTTCCAGCTACGAGTACTACACTTAGCAACTACGTCATTGGCATCGAAATGGAAAATGCCGGGACGCTCCGTCTTCCGATCCATCTCGCAATCTGGGAAGGAGGAAAGCTAACGCTCTATATGATCAAAGCAGTCGTCGTCGGTATTTGGACACTCATCGTTGGTGCTTTTCACGGAGATGGAGCACTTCTTTCACAAGTTGCCGGTCCTATCGGAATTGCAAAAAAAATCGGTCAAGAGTCCGGACTTGGTTTTGGTTATCTGATTTCATTTGTTGCATTTATATCAGTAAACCTTGGCGTACTCAATCTCGTGCCGTTTCCAGCGCTTGATGGAAGCCGTATTCTTTTTGTTGCGATCGAGTCAGTTATTCGTCGCCGTATCAAACCTGTCATCATGAATACTGTAAATGGCATCGGCTTTGTGCTTCTGCTCTTGCTTATGTTTGTCGTGACGTATCGCGAAGTCGTATCTCTCATATTTGGCTAGTTTGAGAGCTGGGGATAATAGATGGTCTTGACTATACCAGTAGATGAGCGTATAATACTTCCAGTTAGGGTTCTTTGAAGATTTTCGGGAGTTAGCTTAGTGCTTGCCATAGATGATTGCCACAATGCGGCGTTCGACTCGCCCGCTTCTATGATGAGTTTGAGCACTTGATACATACAATATCAAGGTTTTGTTCCTGCTGACACCAGTTTGGAGTCCAGGCAACATATCGTGGGGTTTACGCCTCACCTCCCGGTCTTTAGATCGTGTCTCCTTGGTTTCGCCGAGTAATGGGTTCTCGGCGTTTGTGGGGACGACGGGGGAGGGTCGCGCTGTAGTCGACCTTCCCCTTGTTTTTTTATATTTTTCTCATGTCGCTAGCATCAGCCCTATTTTTGCGGTACTATTGAAGTATCGCTTTTTTATTTATATGAAACAATCAACTCTATTTACAAAAACTCGCAAAGACGCACCAAAAGATGAAGTCTCAAAAAATGCCGAGCTACTTATCCGCGCTGGATATATTCATAAGGAAATGGCCGGCGTGTACTCATTTCTACCACTTGGATTGCGTGTGCTCAACAATATCAACCAGATTATTCGAGAGGAAATGAATGCCATCGGTGGCCAGGAGCTCTCGCTTACCGCACTGCAAGACAAAAAGCTCTGGGAGACAACCGGTCGTTGGGATGATAAAGCAGTGCCGATCTGGTTTAAGACGACTTTACAAAATGGTACAGAGCTTGGTCTTGGCATGACGCACGAAGAGCCGATCACCCAGATTATGACGGAGTATGTTTCGTCGTATCGCGATTTGCCGATCTACGCGTATCAGTTTCAGACAAAGTTTCGAAATGAAGCTCGTGCAAAGAGCGGTATTATGCGCGGCCGTGAATTTATGATGAAGGATATGTATTCGTTTTCACGTGACGAGGCTGAACACGCGGCCTTTTATGAGCGAGCTCGAGCGGCGTACGTGACTATTTTCAAACGACTTGGTATCGGTGAAAAGACCCACCCGACGTTTGCCTCGGGCGGTATGTTTAGTAAATTTTCAGAAGAGTTTCAAACGGAGAGCGAGGCGGGCGAAGATCTCATTTATTTTGATCCTGCATCAGGAAAGGCATTTAATAAGGAAATTATAGAAAATGCAGAGATTGCTGAGGGTATTCTTGCTGAAATGAAAATTGCTCGCGCAGATCTCGTTGAAAAAAAGACTATCGAAGTGGGCAATATTTTCAACCTCAGCACAAAGTTTTCTGAACCACTCGGGCTTACGTATCTCAATGAAAAAGGCGAAAAAAAGCCAGTGATTATGGGCTGCTATGGGCTCGGTCCATCACGCGTGATGGGTACGATCGTCGAAGTTTTATCTGATGCAAATGGTATTGTGTGGCCAAACAGTGTTGCGCCATTCAAAGTGCATCTCGTGGCGCTCTACGACAAAGAGGGAAAATCTGGCGCGGTAGGCGTCGCAGCAGAAAAGCTGTATACCGATCTTTTAAAACTCAAGGTTGATGTCCTTTTTGACGACCGTGATCTCCGCCCAGGTGAAAAGTTTGCAGACAGCGACCTCATCGGTATTCCGCTCCGTGTTGTTGTCAGTGAGAAAAATATCGCCGCCGGTGTCATCGAGACTAAAGAGCGCGCCACTGGAAAGGTTAGTAAAATCACCGAGCAGGAGCTTCTGAAGTTTTTCCACGAATAAAAATACTAAATACAATACTTCGAGAAACGAACCCCATGTGCTCATGGGGTTCTCGGTACTCGACCTCTTCGGTCTGCGTATGTTCTCTCAGCATTGTATTTAGTATTTTTATTCGTGAGAAAAGCTCAAAGCCAATTGAATCAAAAGAGATAGCAGCGGCGCTGAAGGAGTGTACGCAGACGAGTAGTCGTCGAGGACTAGGAAATTCTTAGCAAAGAATTTCCGCACTCCTGAAGTACCGCTGCTATCTCTTTTGTTGACTATTGTTTTTAGGCCTCAATATGGTAATGTTTGAATATGTTTAACGAATTTAAGGCTAAAATCCTAGCTAAAATGTCCAATGATATCGGGATTGATCTCGGTACTGCAAACACGCTCGTGTATTTGCGCGGACATGGCATCGTGGTAAATGAGCCATCGGTGGTTGCGGTCAATCAAAAGACCGGTCGTGTGGTCGCGGTCGGCACCGCAGCAAAAGATATGCTCGGACGTACACCGGGACACATCGTCGCGGTGCGACCACTTGTGGATGGTGTTATTTCTGATTTTGAAATTACTGAAGAAATGATTTCATATCTCGTAAAGCGTGCTGAAGAGTATTCTAAAAAAATGCTTGGTCCACGTGTCGTCGTCGGTGTACCATCTGGGGTCACAAATGTGGAGATTCGTGCAGTGCGTGATGCGACACGAAATGCTGGTGCGCGCGAAGTGTACATCGTCGAGGAGCCGATGGCGGGTGCGATCGGTATTCGACTGCCGATTCATG
>JBAXYC010000032.1:0-7631 GCA_037127615.1 bacterium
CGCCGATGTCCCAGGCACTACCAACAGAAGGACGGGAGACTCCGGTGATATCGGTTGTAAAATACTGGGATAGATTTGTACCAAGCCCAATGAGGTCAGTTGCCGAAGATACCAGATGCACATCGTAGTCTGAAGGGTTAAAGATAGTCACATTGTCACGTGGCGTATACGTATATTTTGCAAAATGCGTATTTGTTGGTTCTTGAATACTTATATTATTACCGTGACTTGAGTTAGCATCGATAGATGTATGCGTCCCGGATGTTGATGATTCTCCATGGTTATAAACTAGATTATTATAAATATAATCTGTTGAATTAAATATCGTGCCTCCAAAAACACAATTTTGTGGATCACATTGCAAAAAATCAAAACCATTCACACCATCAATAACGGTATTGTTTGAAAAAATTGAATTTGTGACATATGCATAGGCTGTAGCAAGTGACTTATTTTGCAAAATTATAGTCTCGGCTTTGTGCGCAGGATAATTTGCGGTCAAGAAATCCTGTTCGGCCTGAGGAATACTGGTCAAATTTGCCGGATACGAAATACTATTTGGCACCCATTCAACTATATATCCTTGCGCCATCAAGGCATCATAAATTTCTGCTCCTTTGTTATATAACGTATGTGTAAGTGTTGACCAAATAGCATCAAACTTACTTGCAGACAGTTCTGATGGACGACTCGCCGGTCCTGCACCCGTCAGTCGGACCTCATCTGTTGCTGGTAGATACTGCAAGACACCTTGACTGATCAGACTATTGACGATTGCGATACCATTTGTGTCAGCATACGCAAACGTTGATGTGGCTATATTACCGTCGTAAATAAAAGCATTCCGATACATTTTGGCACCAGTGTTGTTTCCAAATGCAATACTCTGATTTGAATTAATACAGGTGTTGTTGTAAATATATACTCCCGAAAGGTTATAATTTGACTCTGGGTATGGCGCAAAAAAGATACAGGAGTTATCTATATTTTCAAATAGATTATTATAAATCTGTACGTTATTTGCCCATGTCTGTATGCCGTCTTGATGATCAGTATTGTGGTAATTTGGGTTCCATACTGCAACGATGGTGTTATTGTAAATTCGGACTCCTTCTCCTATGTCCATTGCATCAGCTCCCCCCTCTGGCCCACGAACAATTTGAATATAATTGTCATGGATCAATGTGCCGACATTTATCTTATTCACTTTTCCGTTTCGGATTGAAAAAATAATCGAGTTGTGATCAATTTCAATAT
The DNA here is from genome assembly GCA_037127615.1 of bacterium. Lineage (GTDB taxonomy): Bacteria > Patescibacteriota > Minisyncoccia > Phycocordibacterales > PALSA-1337 > PALSA-1337. The sequence goes on from JBAXYC010000032.1 coordinate 1,258, forward strand.
TTGTTGCATTGTTTCCGTCGATCCCCGCATCATCAAAGTTAATATAACTAATCGTTATATGATTACAGTTTGCGATCGAAACTCCGTCGGCACCCAACCGTGTAAATGTAAAATGTCTCTGGCCTTGATAGTTGCCACTAAACGTCAAATAATTGTTGGATGTGCTGCACTGCTCAGGTGCAACCACCTGACTCCCCGCTTCGTCTTGGCCGTCAAAAATCGCAGTGCCGTTATGATGAGCGTCTTGGCCGATTTTAAATGTAATTGGTAGACCTGCAGAGCCTTGAACATTTGGACTCCAGTAGTGTGGTGGCTTGTTCTGAAATATCTGTGGCATTGTATATGTCTGCGTTGTATCTCCACCACTAATATACACAAAATCTCCTGCATGAATCTGCCCTCCACCGATGATGTTCATATCCCCAATATTGATCCATGCCGTTTCCCATGTAGTACCGTCATGCACACCACCTGATGAGAGACTATTATCAATATACCAACACTTGTGTGGAGATGCGGCCTCACATGTCGGTGGCACGTATGAATCCGACACAAAGGTTGCGGTTACTGAAATATTTCGACTCACGCCAGTATCAGTACGAGGATTTGCTGTCGAACCATCACTCCACTGTGTAAAATGATATCCACTATTTGCCACCGCAGTTACCGCCGAGCCGTCAGCTCCTGGCAAAATACCAGTCTGCGGTGATGTGCCGGTAACCGAACCGTTTGCACCAGCAGTGTACGTAAGGGTAAATGATGACGGAATCACTTCTTTATACGCGACCGATACCATCGTCCAGTGTGCTGGTGATTGTGTAATACTAAATCCTGGTTGATAACTACCGATACTATTTCCTGCGGAATACTCCACCAATGAATCCTGAGAATTGTTGGCTGCGGCCATCGTATACCCACTGCCTGCAGTTCCGCCATTTGCAATACTTTCGGCACTATACGCGGACAAGATGAAATCAGTATTATTGGTTGTCGTAAAACTATTTGCTGTTGGTGCATTGGCAGTACCCCCTGAAAGTGAACCATCTGTCACATCAACAGGGCTCGATGGTTGAATTCCTGAGACCTCAAGAATCAAAAGACCTGCATCTGTTCCGCCTGATCGTGTGATCGTATTTGCTCCACCACTAACTGAGTTTGTCGAAAAAATAGCGAGGCCATCTTGTGATCCAGCTGCCACATCTTGATTGTAGGTATTGCCAAGTGTATCAGACACAGTGACACCTGATTGGCTCGCGTTACCAGCTGTTACCACAAATATAGTGTCACCAGCGGTAACATTTGAATCAAAAGCACAGGTCACCGTCGCTGAACCGGTGTAGCACGCCTTTGCTTGCACAACGATCGCACCGTTGCCACCACTTCCTCCAACTTGCGCGAGCTGCGTATGCGGATTAAATGAAAAATAATGTGGAGCTTGGCGAATGATCGTACCACCAACGATAACCAGACCCACAATAGCAAGAAAGAGAAAACTTTTATTTTTCTGTACGGAAAACGACATAAAAAATTATAGCCAAATTATACCATTAGTTTGATGGTGATTTCAATGAAATATGGTATAACATAGACATGCTTATTACGATCGCAATCGCTGCCTGTTTGGCCACCCTTCTCGGTGGTACATTTGCGTTGCGTTTTAAAGACAAACTTCATCTTATTCTCGGGTTTAGCGCCGGAGCTGTGGTGGCTGTTGCTTTTTTTGATTTGTTGCCTGAAGCGATCACTCTTGGTGGTGATACCTACGGCGTTTCATCGATCACTTCGATTGCGGCGGCTGGCTTCGTCTTTTATATGATCCTCGATCGATTCGTAATGTTCCATAGCCATGATGAAAGTGACCACGAGCACGAAAATCGCGGCAAGCTTGGTGCGGGCAGCCTCTCAATCCACAGTTTTCTCGATGGTGTCGCTATCGGTCTTGCGTTTCAAGTATCTGCAGCTGTCGGTATCATCGTCGCGGTTGCGGTCCTTGTGCATGATTTCTCGGATGGTATCAATACGGTCAATCTTATTTTAAAAAATGCAGGTCAACAAAAAAATGCGTTTCGTTGGCTGGTTGTCGACGCGATTGCGCCCGTAATCGGTATTATTTCTACTTTTTTCTTTACACTTCCTGAAAGTGCGCTCGGCGTCATCCTCGCGGTGTTTGCTGGATTTTTCCTTTACATTGGCGCGAGCGATCTTCTTCCAGAAAGCCATCACAACCATCCGACCGTTTGGACTACCGCTATGACAGTACTCGGGGTTGTCGTTCTCTTCGTGGCGATCCGTGTTGCGAACCTCTAGTCGACTCACACAGCACTGGTTTATTGCGTTTTTTAAAAAATGTGGTACTCTTTTATTTAATGCACGGCAACTGATACAGCGTGCATTGCTGTTGTTCGAAAACTAAAACTAGAAACTAAAACGATGAAAAAAACACTCCATAAAAAAGTGCTCATCACCGCAGTCATCATCGCCACCGGCATCGTTGCCGCCGGCGCAACTCCCGCAAACGGAATCCCGCCGAACGTCAATCGAGTCCCCGATATTACCTCGACGTTTTTGTTGCTCGGCCTCGGCATCGGCGCATTGTTCACTATTCACCGCCGGATCCGGCCCGCAAACTAAACGAAGCGCTTCGGCGCATACAGCTCAGCGGCCGCGGGATTTTATCCCGCGGCCGTTTTTCTTTTTATATTAAATATTACACAAACAAAGGAACGCAAACTAGATTGATTTACTTTACTACTGTGACAATACACTTCACGCACGTCGTCTGGTTTGGACGCGTGGCAATGTATTTATTTCCACAAACACATACGAGCACAACAGTCGTCGATGGTTTTACGATCCACTTTCCATCTTTTTGAAAATGCTTTTTTGAGACGATAAGCGGCGAGTGCGTATGCGACGTAGGGTGCATATGCGTATGTGGAGTTTGTTTAGTTGTCATTTTGTTTATTGATTTCATATATTTTTTTGAAAATACGAGTCGCTAAACTATGTGCGCTATCCGATAAATGTAAGCGCCTTCCCTTTCTTTCCGCCACGTCCTGTACGGCCAATGCGGTGAACGTAGTCATCATATGTCGCAGGGATATCATAGTTGATAACATGCGTGACGTTTGGAATATCAAGTCCACGTGCCGCAACATCTGTCGCCACGAGCACCTGAATTTGATTGTCCTTAAACTTACCGAGAGCTCGCTGGCGTTGACCATGATTTTTATCACCATGAATTGAATCTGCCTTAAAACCTTTTTCGGTAAGCATTTGAGAAAGCTTTTCAACACCGTGCTTTGTGCGACCGAAGATGAGTACTTTGCTAAATTCTTTTTGATTCAACAGATCATGAAGTGTATCGAGCTTTGCACCAGCGTGAGTTACACGCACGACATCTTGCTCCACATTTTTTGCTGTGTCCTGAGTTTTTACTGAAATACGGACAGGCTCGCGGAGGAATTCGCCAATGAGCTTTTCAATCTCAGACGAAAGTGTCGCTGAAAAGAAAAGAGTCTGGCGATCCTTTGGCATGCCAGCCATGACCGTGCGCATATCGTTGATGAATCCCATATCGAGCATACGATCAGCTTCATCGAGAACAATATTTTTAAATTCACTGAGGCGGATCATCTTGCGATCAACAAGGTCCTTGAGGCGACCAGGTGTACCAATGATGAAGCTATTGTGATAACGGAGCTCAGCAATCTGCTTGCCGATCGGTGCTCCTCCTACGCAACACACTGAAAAAATGCGGCCGGGCTTTTTTGGATTTGATCCAAGAAGAATATTTTTTGTAAGTGACTTGAGTTCGTCGTCGATCTGGATAGCAAGCTCGCGAGTCGGCACAATAATGAGCACTTGCTCAGCGGCGTTCAAGATAACTTTATTTATAAGAGGAATAAGAAAAGCAGCGGTCTTTCCGGTACCAGTGTTTGCAATACCGACAAGATCCTGACCTTTTAGAATATGAGGAATGGTACGATCCTGGATCGGGGTTGGTGTTGTGTAACCCTTTGTAAGAATGGACTGCTTGAGACGTTCGTCTACGAGAAAATCAGTAAAATTATGCTCGGGAATAAAGTGCTCGACAGCTTCGGTCACGACGACTTTATTGATGAAACGACTCGTATCAATACGCTCGCCCATCATGCCGCCGCGTCCTCCGCGCCCAGCACCATTGCGTCCACCGTATCCACCGCGAGAACCTCCACTGCGACTACCGCCGTATGAGCTACCGCCGCGTGAACCACCAAAGCTGGGGCGACCAGCACTATAGCCACCTGCACCGCGTGGTGCATAACTGCCATGAGAGCTCGTGCGAGAGCTTGAGCTGCCACCACGACTAAATCCACCGCTTCGTGGAGCGCTTGATGAACTACCTGAACTACGTGGGCCGCGCGAAGGCGTGCCGCTTAGATTGATATGCATAGGGGCTAATAATATATTAAAAGTGTTATTTTGTCAATAAGCAGGCGGCTTTTCCAAAGAAAAGCCGCCTGCTGGAGCTCGTGCGCAACTAACGCGCAAAAGCAACAACAGGCGGTTGAAAAGACAGAACGAGGCGTCGAACGCCCTAGATGATGTGATCACCCCCTTCCCCGCACTGCACAGCGCGCAACTTTCGGCCGGAATCAACATACGGCGGTTTGCGAATGCGGGATACAGGGAATGACGGCCCAAGGGTCCATTTATTCATTTTCATCTGTTTGTCTTTCGTGTTACATGGAAACACACGACTGCGTGCTATTAAGTCGCGGACAGCCTGCCTTTGGCTGAAGCCGGACGGCCGCCATGCGTTTCCAAAACCTCTACAATAGTACCAGATATGTTAGTATGGTCAAATGGAAAATCTAGAAAAGTCACCACAGATCTGGGACGTGGCAGTCATTGGTGGAGGTCCTGCAGGGATGATGGCAGCGGGGCGCGCCGCGGAGCTAGGCGCGCGAGTGATTTTACTTGAGAAAAATACAACACTCGGCAAAAAGCTCCTCATCACTGGAGGCGGCCGCAGCAATATTACCAATGCACAGTACGATGTCCGTACTTTTTTACAAAAATACAATCGCAAAGATGTTCAGAATGACAAATTTCTTTTTTCAGCATTTTCACAGTTTGCAGTAAAAGACGCCATCGACTACTTTCATGTGCATGCCATGCCCACAAAAGTCGAAGCAGAAAACCGCGTCTTCCCCATTAGTAATTCCGCACAGTCCGTCTGGGACGTACTTGTCGAACAAATGAAAAAGTATGCGGTACATGTCAAATCAAACTCACCAGTCACTGGATTTGAGATGGAAAATGGAAAAATAATCGCAGCCGAGATTGGTAAAGGAAAAAGTCAACAAAAAATATACGCAAAAAAGTTTATTGTCGCAACCGGCGGCACATCACGCCCTGAGACCGGATCGACCGGTGATGCCTTTGCATGGCTTACCAAGCTCGGCCACATCGTCACTTCACCGACTGACGCGCTCGTTCCCTTGGCTATCAGCGACTCCTGGGTAAAAAAACTTTCTGGCCTGGCGTTACAAAACATAAAGCTCACCACATTTCAAAACAATCAAAAACAAGAGTCACATAAAGGAAAAATTCTCTTCACTCACTTTGGTGTGAGCGGGCCGACTGTGCTCAATATGAGTAAAGACATAAGCGAGCTACTTAAATATGGCGAGGTTGAGCTGCGACTTGATCTCCTCCCTGATCTCGCACACGACACACTCAACACTCGTCTTCAAGAGCTTTTCAAAACTGATGATAAAAAGAAAACAAAAAATGCACTCGACGCAGTCATTCCTGCTGGACTTGTTGAGGCAGCACTCGTGATCGCAAAAATTGATCCGGAAAAACAAAACAATGCGGTGACCTGCGAAGAACGTATTCGTCTTATTGATGTGATCAAAGGTATGCCAATGCAAGTCTCCGGTTTGCTTGGTGCCGACAAAGCTATCGTCTCATCCGGCGGTGTAGAGCTTACCGAAGTTGATTTCAAAACAATGCAGAGTCGTATCGTGCCGAATCTCTATCTCGTCGGCGACATACTAAATATTGACCGACCATCTGGCGGCTACAGCCTTCAACTCTGCTGGACGACAGGCTTTGTCGCTGGGTCTGCATGCGTTTCAAATTCCTAAAAATGCTGTGATATAATAGCTCCATGAATCCATTAATCGAATCGCAGCTTTTCTTTTTTATTTCGTCGGTCGGTTTTATTATTCTTGGTTTACTCGCCACCATTCTCCTGATTGAAGCAGTCTTTGTTGGTGCCTCTTTCTTGAGAATCATGACAAAAATCGAACAAAATATTGATGAGATTGGCGACACTACTCGCGAAGTTCTCGAAGACTTCCGCGACAGTATGGTCTTTCGAC
>JBAXYC010000033.1:0-7613 GCA_037127615.1 bacterium
GAGAAAAACCACGCCTTCCTTTTTGAGCTTTTCAATAACCGTCGCGTCATATGTAGCGCTATAGCCCTCAAGCATTTTTGAAGCAGCACTCGCGACTCGGCCTTTAATCAAAATATTATCTTTTACAGCAAATGGAATACCGGCGAGCGCAGGAACTGGCGCACCTGCCTTTTTACACTCCGCTATTTTTATATCAGCAACCTTTGCCTGCTCAAGCACATCTGCATACACCTCGAGATACGCATTAAGATCTTTATTTTTCTCAGCAATCACATCGAGATACGCCCGCGCAAGCTCAACAGAAGTGTAAGTCCCCGCAACGAGGTCGGTATGGGCTTTTGTAATAGTTAAATTTTTTAAATCGATTGTTGACATAAATAAAATATAAAGTTTATGGCTACAGAATTTTTTTCACCGCGACAAAATCCCCTTCGCGATCGGGTGCTTCATCGAGAATAGCCTCCCGGTCTGTACCCGAAATCGTTCGTGGTGCGTCAGGGCGAGTGACATTGTGCACCGCGCCAGGAGCTGGCGTGTAGTCGATATCCACCGTTGCTTTTTTGATCTGATCAACATATGCCAAAATCGAGTCGATCTCCTTTGTCAGACTCTGTTTCTCCGCATCGTCGATCTTTACACGTGCGAGTGTGGCTAGTTTTTCGATATCTTGTGTAGTAATCATGGTTTAATGACAAAAATTGGTAGTTCGATTATAGCATAAAGGCCCGGCGGCTAGCCATTCTATAACATTTTTTTAAATGTTTCCTCATCGATAATCTCCACACCGAGCGAACGAGCTTTGTCGAGCTTTGAGCCGGCACTGTCCCCCGCAACGACGTAAGTCGTGTTCTTTGAAACTGAGCTCGATACGTCGCCTCCGCGGTCACGCACCATTTCTTGCGCTGCATCGCGATCAAGCGTCGGTAATGAGCCGGTGAACACAAATGACTTCCCTGCAAACACTCCGATAAGAGCATCAGCGCCGGCGCCAGCACCTACGCCAGCACTACCCGGCATCTTTTCAATTTTTACATGCTTAAGCAAATTCGCCACAAGCTTTTTATTGCCCGCCACGCGGAACCAGTCATATGCAGCTTTCGCAACGATAGGTCCAACACCGTATATAGCCTCTATCTCCTCGAGCGACGCGACCGCTATCTTTTCGATACTCCCGAATGCTTTTGCAAGGTCATACGCAGTCTCCTCACCAACTTGTGAAATAGAAAGAGACGCAATAAACCGTGGCAGCGACACCGTACGAGCCTTCTCGACAGACTCAATGAGGTTGTCGACAGACTTTTCAGCAAAACGTGGCAGCGACAGTAAGTCCCCTCGTTTCAATGAAAAAACATCATCAAAACTTGAAATCAAATTTTCCTCCAACAAAACATCAATGATCTTTGGGCCGAGACCGTCGATATCAAAACATTTTTTTGAAACAAAATGGTAAAAGCGGCGTTTGACTTGATCAAATGAGTCTTTCGACACACAACGCCACGCAGCTTCACCGGGAATACGTTCAATACTGCCGTCGCCTCCACACGCCATAACTTTTTTAGGAAAAACATATTCTACTGAATTTTTGGGTCGCAAATCATGGACGACGGAGACAATATCGGGGATCACATCCCCCGCTTTCTGGAGAATAACCGTGTCGCCGATGCGCACATCGAGGCGCTTGATCTCATCTTCATTATGAAGTGTCGCGCGAGAAACAGTAGACCCTGCCACCGATACTGGCCGTAAATGTGCCACCGGCGTTAGCACTCCTGTGCGACCAATCTGCAACGCTATATCCTCCACCACAGTCGTCACCTGCTCTGCAGGAAACTTGAACGCGATACCCCAGCGCGGTGCTTTCCCTGTATACCCAAGGGCATTCTGAAGCGAAAGATCGTCGACTTTTACCACCACACCATCTGCAAGATAATCCTGCTTTGACATTTTCTTCTGCCACTCATACCAATACTCAATAACCTCCTCCATATTTTTACAATGTTTAAAAAATGGATTGACCTTGAACCCAAGATTCATTAAAAGTTCAAGTGAACCGAGCTGCGTCGCAGGCATCATTGGCACACCACCAGGTTTTGTCGCACCTCTGTATTGTGCAATATAATAAATAAATGTTTGTAACTTTCTCTCAGCAACGACTGCGGGATCGAGTTGACGAATCGAGCCGGCAGCAAGGTTGCGCGGGTTTGCAAATGGATCAAGCTTGGCCTTTACACGAGATTTATTTAGCGCTGCCAGCTGTTTTTTCCCCATCCAGATTTCCCCCTCGACAATAATATCCACCGGCTGCGTCAATCGTAGTGGCACCGACTCGATTGTGCGCACATTTTCAGTCACGTCCTCACCGACCACGCCGTCTCCTCGGGTGGCCGCGCGTTTCAAAAGACCCTTCTCATATTCGAGCACAACCTTTAGTCCATCGATCTTGTGCTCCACAGCATATGTCGGCATCGGCACAGCACCACCTTTCTTGGCAATCTTTTTACCCTCAACACCAGCCGCAATAAAACGCTTTACTCGCGCATCAAACTCACGCATTTCCTCTGGTGAAAATGCATCATTAAACGACCACTGCGGTACTTGGTGTGTTACCTTCGTAAACTCGGGCAACGGCTTGCCGGCAACACGCTGCGACGGCGAGTCGGGAGTTATGAGCTCCGGATATTTTTCTTCGATCTGCACCAGCTCATGCTTTAGCGAGTCGAGCGCTTCTGGTGAAATAGATGCTTTGTCGAGCACATGATACTCATAGCGATATTTTTCAATAGTAGCCTTGAGCTTTGCCAAACGATCAAGAACCGCTTTTGGAGCAGTCGTAGAGCCTTTTTGACCATTTTTTAGTCCCATTTCGTCCATGCATCCATTGTACCAAAACCTTGCACGCAAAACTAATACTAGTAGTTGATGAGGAGAGCACGCTCTACTTTTGATGTATTTATCTTACTACAATCAAGGGCACCATTATTCCAGCCGACATTATACCCACGAGATAATATCTGAGTCGTCGCAGCATATGCATTACCAATTGAAACAACTTGTTTGTAATCTTTTGTTATATCAACAATAGCACACGCATTTCCAGCGACTGGAATAGCAAATGTAAATGTATATGCGTTACCACTCTGGTTTGTGTCATGGATCGCAGCGGTCGCAATACCCGATGGAGTAGCGTTTAACAATGTTCCACACTGCACCGAGCCAGAAGTGCTATTTGCCGTCCATGTCGACGTAGCAAAAGACCCTTTCATAACATCCCAATACACCGCGCACTCATATCCCGCATCTGCGGCGTAAAAAGCGTACTGCGATTCGCGGGCGCCAGCATTCAACAAAAGCTCCTTGCGAGCAATATTTAGAATAGATACTCCGACACCAAGAACAAGCGCCGACACGAGCACCGCAAACAGAAGCGTGTACCCGCGATCTCCACTTTTTTTAGCACGCATTATGTTGTAGATCATAGAGTTCTTCATATTATCGAAGTGAATTAAAGAACATATCCTTCAAAACGACCTGGTTTTGAATTGTGCCGTTTTTCCAGTTGACCGTTACCGTCACGAGAACCGCATCGCTCAGAGCACTTTCCGGCGTCACTGTAAATGTACGGTTAAACTCTGTTGGTCTATTACCCCCAGCCGTATGTGTATAGTACGAGTATGTTGAATCAGCATATAGATTACAGGCCGCAGACGGGACGCCACTGAAGCCATTACATGGAACAATATGCATTTGTAGAGGATTACTATTTAGACTTGGTATCGTTTCTATTCCACAAAAATGACTATTGTCACAAAGACCATTATTATTCATGAGCGATAAAAAATTGGTCCACCCGTTTACTGAATCTACCAGCAGATTATTGTCGCGTACATTTTTTATATACTCCATGGCATCCTGCGCAAGATATGACGCAATAACCTGGTCGCGTGAGCCGACAGCCGCGATGAGTCCTTTGCTTGCAATCGTTAGTGGGCCAACAATAGAAATCATAAGGATCGTGATCGCCACGAGCGTCTCAATGAGAGTAAACCCGGCGAGCTGTGTTTTATTTTTTGAAAAAAGTAGTTTCATATATCGTTGAACAATTTAGTAAGAGCCGGTCATTGTACGCTGCGATGCGGTCGTCTGTACAGTAAAATACGTACGTTCACGCTCAGTTGGTCCCGCATACGCCTGTATCATCAAGAAGACTTTTGGCTGCGTTTTTGTACCATTTGCCCCCTCCACCGAAACACCAAACGACTGAATATGTAAATCGGGGGCTGTCAACGGAACAAAGTCATTGAGCGAGTTGCCGCATCCTGTCTGCTCAGCTTTTTCGAGGACCCCGGTCGTCGCCGAGAGCCGATATGCATGGATAAGATTACACGTGGTATTGCCTCCACCACTTATCGTAGAGAGCTCGGAAGTAAGAAACGCGACCCCCTGTCCACTCGGCGCAAACGGACATCGTGTTGTTCCAGCCGGAAGGGTTGATGGGACAGTCGCACCAGCAGAAAAACAATAATAATTTGACCCGACGCGCATTTCACGGACCATCGACTCGAGAGCAAAGTTTGCATTGTTCATCGCGGTCTGGAGTGATTGCGACTGCTTGTTTGCATCAATAATTTTTAGAAATGCGCCAACCGCGATGACGGCGACAACCATAAAGATGCCGAGCGATACGATGATTTCAATTAATGTAAATCCTCTTTTCATAATAGTTAATTTGCAATATCAACCTGCCCCGTACTTTGAATAATAATCCTCTTCACAGATCCATCGGTAGCTTTCAAACCAATCTCTGCGTATGTATGCCGCACAGCAGGATCTATATCAGTTGCAGTATTTTGAATAATTGCATCTGGACTTGGGCGTTTAAATGTCACATCTAGCCCCTCTCCCGTATTGAGTGGTTTGCAGTCGAGCATAGAACCAAGACATAAATGCTCGATCGAAAACCCTTTTCGAAAGGTATATGTACTGATAATCTCGTTGACGTGAGTAGTTCCGTTGCGACACAACAGCATCGGTGGGCCAAATTTCCTATAGCGAAGATCCTGGCATAGATCGACAAACATTATAAACTGCGTCGGGTTATCAATATCGAAGTGGACTCCATACGCATAGTTGAACGCAAGCCCCGCTGTCGTGCTCGCTTGTCCTTGCACATTGAGACCGTATGACTGTGCGCTGCGGATCGTGAGTGCAGTATCGTATGCAAGGTTTGTGAGTAGAATCCCCTGATTGAAGGTACCGTACTTTGCCACGAGAAATGCCGTCATAAATGCAAAAATGGAAATAGAGATGAGAAGTTCGAGGAGGGTGAAACCGGCACTACGCGCCGTTATTTTTTTAAATTGTTGAGAGAGGAATTTCATAGAGCTTGTGAGCGTACTTATGACGATATGTGTAGTATATCAAGAAATGGTCGAATATTGATGACTGAAATGTTGAATAGCAGCACGAGATACATGCCAAGAATAAGATACGGCGCAAATGGAACCTCGTAGCGACCTTTTACCTTTCGAAAGGCAATATACATCCAGATGACAGAGACGACGGCGCCGATCCAAAATGCCAGTACGACCGCAGAAACTGCAGCCACAAAGCCAAGAGTCCAGCCGATACCGAGCATAAGCTTTGCATCGCCAAGTCCCATCCACTGTCCTTTTGATACAAGCCACAAGAGCGCAAACGGCAAAGCGGCGAGCGGTCCAGCGAGGAGATTGATCATAAATGGCATGTGGAAAAGTGCACCGCTACCACTACCACCATCACCAACAAAAAGGCTTACGAGCGCCACGAACGCAAAGACGTAGGCGAGTGCATCAGGAATGATCTTGTGTTTGATATCATATACGGTGATCACCACGAGGAGTGCAGTAATGAGTAGATAAAGTGCGGTCAGCACTGCAGCTGCTGTCGTCACTGGAGGAAATTTAATAAAAATAAAAACAAATAAAAGCCCAGCGAAAAACTCGACGAGCGGATACTGCCATGAGATCTTGCTTTTACACTTTCGACACGCACCCTTTTGCGCCATGAAGCTAAAGATAGGAATAAGTTCTTTCCATGTCAGCGTCTTTGCACATGAGAGGCATTTTGAGCGGCCGTTGATACCAAAACCAGTGTTGTAGCGGAAGGCCACCACATTCAAAAAACTCCCGATGATAGTCCCGAACACAAATGAAAGTAAAAGTGAAAGTGTATCCATTGAGAGTAGTATATCACGTCCGCACGCTGCTATTTTGGCCCGACGCAGTATGTGTTGGTACCATTACAAACGACACCCGTTGGAGAATTGAGAGCGGCTGCTGCGGCACTAAGATCGGCTGGTATATCCGTAATACTATTGCCAGTTGGACTTACTGGATTCTCAAGGGTAGATTGAAGTAAATAATCATCTTGTGTTGCATTAACAACATAATAATAGCTTTCTCCAAGGACTGGTGGGTTGGGTATTTTTGAAATAAAAGTACCGAGTGTAATCCCCGACGGACAGGTCGAAACTGTCGGATAGCCTGACGTTACATCGAGTGGTGAAGCTGGGTATATATTGCATCGATCAAAATAACCTGCGATTGCGAGATTGATCTGTGCAAGATCAGAAACACGCTGTGCGTCACGAGCCTTCGACTTTGCTGAAGTAAAGTTTGCAGTAATAATCGCCGACAGGATCGCAATGATAGCGATCACCACCAAAAGTTCCACCAATGTAAATGCCCCTTCCCCATCTATGCTATGTGTTCTAGTTTTCATGATAGAAATATTATACCATAGAAAAATTCTGCATATTATCAATCTGTGGTTTATTCTTATCAACAAAAAAACCGAGGGTCGCTCGGTTTTTTGTTCTAAACTAGATTAGATGTATTACTTACAAAGCTGGCTAGATGTAAGAGCGGACGTACCAGTCTCTGCTGACGACTTACCGCTTGAGTCAACACACCAATAGCCAGACTTAGAAGGAAGTTGCGTTTCCACTGCCCAATAAGTCAAACCAGCTACCACTTTACATGTTGTTGGGTCGACAGACGCTATAATCGACGACAATGTCGATGACGCATTAGAAACCGGATCTGTAAAGAAGTTTGTTGTGATTGGAAGCCCGCTACATGCCGTCGCAGCAGCAATAGCTGTTGTGGCATAAGTGCTGCTTGCAGAGTAAACAATCTCGGCTTCATTTCTCAATGAATTCATCTGCTCTTGTACCTTTGCATCCTGACCCTTGCTTCTCGCTGTGCTCAATGAAGCGAGCACGACTGATGACAAGATACCGATGATTGCGATAACGACGAGCAATTCGATAAGTGTAAAACCTTTTGAAAATTTCATAATATATTATTTCTTACTGTTAAATTAACGATTAATGCCTAATCTCATACCGGTAATTATAGCAAATGAGCGAAAACGCGCTCAAATATGAGCTGGGGATAACTAAATGGCTCTATGTAAAGACTTTCTACTGGGCGCTGGCAATGTTGTAGATAGGGATCAGCACGGATGCAAGAAGGATCGCAACACCGAGGCCAAGAAGCACGATCATAAGTGGCTCAATAAGGTCGACCAATGCATCCACCGCTGTTGTCACCTCGCGAGCGTAGAACTTTGCG
>JBAXYC010000034.1:0-7455 GCA_037127615.1 bacterium
TCTCTCAACTTTGCCCTCAAGTCGCAGGATGAGCAGACGTCGATCATCTACCAGTTTCAAAATTTTCTCAATGCCCTCGACTTTTCAGTACAGATCTTTGTTCAGTCAAAAAAACTAGATATACGGCCATATATTGCGCTTCTCGAGGGTCGCTACAAGGAGCAGGTGACTGAACTCATGAAGATACAAACTCAGGAGTATATCGAGTTCATCAAGACATTTGTCGAAAACTCAAACATCATGACAAAAAGCTTCTTCATTGTCGTGCCGTACTCGCCCGCAACAATGTCAGCAAGTAAAAACCCTATCAGTAGCTTTATGGGAGGGTTCGGGGGAAGTAAGGGAGATGCAAAAAAATCAGCTGCCGGACTCGCAAATGATCAGTTTGAAGAAGGTCGCAGCCAGCTGGAGCAGCGTGTCGGTGTCGTCGAGCAAGGTCTCACTCGCTGTGGTATCCGCGTTGCAGAGCTTGGCACCGAAGAGGTGGTAGAATTGTTCTATAAGATCTTTAATCCTGGCGAGACGGAGAAACCGATTCAGATAAATTAATTTACATACATTATATATGAGCTTTATTGGAAAAATGTTTGGAAAAAAAGACGAGGCGTCACCGATCACCTCGCTATTACCGCAAGAGATATACGAAGAGGGGGTCCTCGAGCTCAAAGATATCATTGCGCCGTCAGCACTGAAGATCAGCCCGAAGGAGATCAACCTCGGGGAAAAGGTTGCGCGCACATTTTTCGTCATTTCATATCCACGCTTCCTCACCGAGTCGTGGTTTGCACCAATCATCAACCTCGACAAGGTATTTAACATCTCTATTTTCATTCACCCCGTCGATACTGCAAAAATTCTCCGCCATTTCCAGAAAAAAGTAGCCGAGGTTCAGAGCCAGATCAATACTCGTGAGGAAAAAGGCCTCGTCCGTGACCCGATGCTCGACACGGCGTACCAGGACCTCGAGGGACTCCGCGACAACCTCATGCAGGCACAGGAAAAGATCTTCGATGTCGGTGTCTACCTCACCATATATGGCGACTCATCAGCTGAGCTCGACAAAACCGAGTCTGAGATCAAGTCTATCCTCGAGTCCAAGCTCGTCTACGTAAAACCAGCCCTTTTCCAGCAGGAGAGTGGCTACAAGAGCGTCCTCCCGACTGGCACCGACGAGCTTCTCGTTCACTCAAAGCTCAATTCATCACCCCTTTCAAGCCTTTTCCCATTCGTCTCGTTCGACCTCACTTCTGATAAAGGAATCCTCTATGGAATCAACCGCCACAACTCATCACTTGTGCTTTTCGACCGTTTTCTCCTCGAAAACTACAATTCAGTGACCTTTGCAAAGGCCGGCTCGGGAAAATCATACGCCACAAAGCTCGAAATCCTCCGTACCCTCATGTTTGATACCGATGTCCTCGTCATCGACCCTGAAAAAGAATACGAATACATGGCGGAAGCCACTGGTGGAAAATATTTCAATATTTCTCTCAACTCAGAGCACCATATCAACCCATTTGATCTCCCAGTCCGCAGGGAAGATGAGGCAGCATCAGATGTGCTCCGCTCAAACATCATCAACCTCGTTGGCCTCTTCCGTATTATGCTCGGCGGCCTCACCCAAGAAGAGGATGCAATCATCGATCGTGCCATCACTGAGACATACGCTCTCAAAGACATCACCCCTGAATCTGATTTCAATAATGTCGAGCCGCCACTCCTCTCTGACTTTGAGCTTGTGCTCGCCGGCATGGAAGGTGCTGAGTCCCTCGTCGAGCGCCTTACGAAATACACAAAAGGAACATGGTCGGGCTTCATCAATCGTCCAACAAACGTTGATATCAATAAAAAATTCATCGTCTTCTCGCTTCGTGATATGGAAGATGAGCTCAAACCAGTGGCAATGTACATCGTCACGCACTATATATGGAACGCTGTTCGCCGCGAGCTCAAAAAGCGCCTACTTGTCATCGATGAGGCATGGTGGATGATGAAGTCTGAAGATACGGCTTCATTCCTACTTGGTTTGGCAAGGCGCGGACGTAAATACTATCTCGGACTCGCCACGATCACCCAGGACGTCGACGACTTCCTCAAGTCTCCATATGGATTGCCCATCATCACGAACTCTTCGATCCAAATGCTCCTCAAACAGTCGCCGTCATCGATGGATATAATCCAAAAGACATTTAACCTCACTGATGAGGAAAAATATTTGCTTCTCGAGTCAGATGTAGGGGAGGGCATCTTCTTCGTCGGTCTCAAACACGTCGCGATCAAAATCATTGCATCATATACGGAGGATCAGATCATCACGACAAATCCTGCGCAAGTGCTCGCCATCAAAAAAGCAAAACAAGATCTTGAAATGAGCGCACATTCTGGTGGAGTAGGAGCGATAAAATAGAAAAATCGATATGGCACAAAAGAAAGTAAATTGGCCACTAGCGTACGCAATAACTGGAGCGATCGATGCGCTGCAGCTTATTGGTGCACTCATTCCTTTTGTTGATTTTGTAGTAATTCCAGCAAACGAGATACTTGATGTCGCTATTGGCGCGGGTATAGCTTGGTGGGGAAAGAAAATAGGCGCTCTCGATTTGGGAAGTGGTGCAGCCATCGGTGTGACTTTCGTAATAGAAGAATTTACAGGTGCAACAGCACCATTTTGGGTGGGGGACATCGGTATCCTACATTTAAAATATAAGGCGAGTCAGGCATTAAATGCGTCTGCGGTGGTCTCTACCGCACTCAACCAAGGCAATCGTCGTGAACCGACAGGGGGGCCAATCCCTCAATTTAGTGGTGGAAGAAGTCGGCCAAAGCTAAGATAGGTTCTGGGTTAGCTTCACGAGCTATCTACAGATTGCTCTTGATACAGAGTGATCTTTTTATGATAAAATAATAGCTAATGAATTCTTTAGTACGAAAAATAAGCATCGTCTCTGGTCTCGGTCTCTTTATTGTCTCTCTATTTTCTCTGTCTTTTTTTTCAACCGATACGCTCCACGCCCAGACGCTTGGTACGACTTCAGTCAATGGTATTGATATCGCCATCGACCCATCAAATCCAGCACCTGGTGCCAACGTCACAGTGAGTGTCGAGAGCTATTCGACTGATCTCAACACCGCTTCGATCACGTGGTTTGTGGATGGTAAATCCCTTGCGAAGGGAACTGGTCTAAAATCGATCAGCGTTACCGCTCCAGTCAATGGTAAATCTATTCAGGTTGTCGCTGCGATCGACACAGCAGAGGGCGCAAACATAAAAAAGGTAGTGACTGTCCAGCCCGGTGATGTCGACCTCATCTGGGAAACAAGTGGTTATGTGCCGCCACTGTTTCGAGGAAAAGTTACGACTGCATATCAGAACAAAGTAAAAATCACGGCAATTCCTCATTTTTTTAGTGCAAACGGAAAACAAATCGACCCGTCAAAACTTCTTTATAAATGGAAAAATGGTGACACAGTCCTTGGTGACCAGTCAGGATATGGTAAACAAAGTGTCATCATCGCCGGTTCCATCATTCCTCGTGAACTCGACATTGATGTACTTGTCACTGCACCAGATCAAAAAAATATCGCTGGGGAAACCCAAGTAGCTATCAACGCTGATAAACCGGAAATCATCTTCTACCCGGATGATCCTTTGTATGGCGTCATGTATAGCACAGCTATCGCAAGCGCTCTTCGTTTTTTTCATAATGAAATAAAAGTTGTCGCTGTTCCATACGGTTTCGACATCAATGACGCATCACTTTCATACAACTGGAACATCAACAATGTCAGCCAAGACAATCTCACCTCGAGCAAGAGCATTGTCCTTCGTGTAGCAGATGGTCAGCAGGGAAGTTCAAATATTGAACTTAGTATGGTAAATAGTGGGAACAAAATCCTACAAGGTGCCACGGCTGCATTTACCGCCTTGTTTGATACCACAAAAAACACCGCAACGTCACCAACATTTTAATTTATATATATGAAAAAAATAATCCTTTCAATCAGCCTTCTCTCACTCAGCCTGTCCTTCATCGGGGGAGGGAGCCCAGCGATCTCATACGCTCAAACTACAGGCTCTACTACCCAATATACCCTCCTCGAGCCACTTCCGTGTATTGGTCCAGGTTGTGCTGCTGGCGCAGTACAAGAGACGATTGATATCCGAACTTACTTTGTCTATATTTTTGGTCTCGCTATTGCTATCGCGGTCTTCCTCGCTGTCGTTGTCATCACATTTGCTGGATTCAAATATATGACTGAAGAATCCATCACAAAAAAAGGTGCTGCAAAAGAAATGATTTGGAATGCAATTCTCGGCCTCCTTGGTGCCCTCGGCTCATGGCTCATCCTCTATACGATCAACCCACAGCTCGTCGACCTTAGTCTCGTGACAGTGCCAAAGATTGAGCGATTGAATTACAATACTGATCCGCTTAGTAATCTAAAATTTCAAGAATATCTGAGCAGTCAAAGCGCTGCATTACAACAAAACATAAACACTACAACTAATCAGAATGCTGCAACTGCTGCGGCAGCACAAACCGCTCAAAACAACCTAACGACGGCCGGGGCGGCTTTATACGCCAGTGGTTGTGTTGATGAAAATGGAAACGATATATCACTAGGGGACCCAGATTGTGTTGCTAAACAAAAGGAATACACCGACACTCAAGATACACTTACTCAGCTTCAAAACAAGTCTATTGTTCAGGAGACAAGCGGCCTTATGGCAAATGCGTATAAATTGGTACTTGGAGCATCGCCAACACAGATCGGGACTATTTATGGGGGCAGTGCACAAGACTTTAGTCAATATACAAAAACAGAAACAGACGCTATTGCTAAAATAAAATCTCAATATGACACAGCAACAACTAAACTTGGAAATGATGTCGCGTCAAAAAATGAACTACTTGATCAAAAAAATTACTACGAGGCAAGTGTTATAAACGAATACAATACTGAGTTTGCAATAAACATATTGACTCAGAAAAATAACCAAGGAAATACTGAAAATATTGCAATTGCTCAAAAATTGATCGCTGCCTTGCAAAATGGTGGAGCCAAACAGACTCCAACAGGAGAGAGTATAAGTACTATAAACAATACGGATCTTCTACTTAAATTTAACACTGAAAATCAAGGAAGAATCACCCAAATACAGAAAGCAATAGGCTTTGCTAAAACACCAATGAAACAATAATATGTCAAAAAAAACCTTTACACTTATCATAGTTATCGTACTCGCGGCCATTGGAGCGTCGTACTACTGGTTTTTTGTACGTAATACATCACCATCTATCGACACAACATCGGGCACCTCTCAGAATGGTTCTTCTATATTTGGAAATAACGGGAGTCTCGGTGGCCAAGGAGGGAAGACATCGAGCTCAACGACAACAGCCAACACTACTACCCAGCCAGGTATGCCTGTTCCTGTGCTCCGAGAGCTCAGTGCGACACCTGTAGGAGGAATGGCAGCATCTACCACAGCAAGTTCGACCATCGTGCGTTGGGTTGATCGTGGTGTCGGTCGCGTATATCAAGCCCATTCAGACAACACCGCTATCGATGAGCTTTCAAATACCACAATCCCTCGCGTTTACTCAACATACTGGAACCACAACGCCACGTCATTCATCCTCCAGTCCGTAGCGGAAGATAGCGACAAAGTCACTTCATTCTTTGCCACCCTCTACCCAGTCGCTCAGAGTTCAGCCGGCACATCAACCGCGATCTCAACTCCATTTGAACTTCGTGGATCCCCACTCCCATCAGCAACTCTTGCTGTGGCTATTTCACCAAAAGGGGATAAGGTATTTACTCTTGAAAACAATGCACTCAACAATCTAGGGAAAAGTAATGTCATCGATATGACAAGCACGGGGTATATTTCCCAGTTCAACGGTACTAAAAAAACTCAAGTCTTGACCACACCACTGAGCCGACTAAATATAGAGTGGCCAGAAGAGAACACCCTTGCGATCACAACAAAAGGTTCAGCTGGAAGTGCTGGTTTTCTTTACTTTGTAAATCCAAAAGACGGTCTTTTTAATAAAATCCTCGGAAATATCGGCGGGCTCAGCACGCTTACATCAAAAGACGCATCACACGTGCTCTACACGGCATCAACAGACACCGGGATCAAAAGCTCTCTATATAATGTAAAAACAGGCTCAAGCCAAGACATGATCTTCAACACAATGCCTGAAAAATGTGTTTGGAGCACTTTGCAAAAAAATATTCTCTACTGTGCCGTACCTTCCACCATACCTTCTGCAACATATCCCGACGACTGGTATAAGGGAAGTGTCTCATTCAGTGACAGTATATGGGAAGTTGATACAACGACAGGTGACGCACACCAGATCGTAAATCTTCTCAAGGTTGCTGGTAGCACCATCGACGCTACAAACCTAGTCCTTGATCCTCAAGAAAACTACCTTTACTTCATCAACAATAAAAAACTTACACTGTGGTCACTCGAGCTCAATAGCTAGTCTCTACAAGAAACTTCTAGGCACCGAGGTAGGCTTTCTCTTCTGCTTGTGTCTTTAGATGTGCGAGATGGCGACGAACGACAATCTCCTGAACGATTGTGAATACATTTGTGGTTGCCCAGTAGAGGGGAAGAACGGCTGGAAGTCGAAATCCAATAAAAAAGATCATGACAGGGAAAACATACTTCATGTTTTTTGTCATATTCTGTGCCATATCTGCCTGAGAAGGTTTTGCGGCAAGTGTTGGTGTACTCACATTTTTCATTGCGTTCAAAGAGTAGTGGAGCTGGAAATACTGTGCGACTGCGGCAACGAGTGCGAGGATGATGCTAGCTTTCGTAATATCAATAAGGCCAAGGAAATGAATATTGATTACCGGTGCTGTAATAAACGAGTAGATTAAGTCCTTGTTCACTTCTGGGAGTCCAGAGTGGATAAAAACGGAGTACAGTGCGTACATGATCGGCAGCTGGATAAGAAGAAGGAATATGCTCGAAAATGGATTAACTCCTTTTTGTTTATAGAGCTCCATCATCTTGGTGCTCTGCATCTGTCGGTTATCTTTGTATGTAACCTTTAGCTTGTCGAGATCTGGCTGAAGCTCGCGCATCTTTACCTGAGCGACGATGGCTTTTTTAGAAAGAGGGAAGAGGATAAAGCGAATAATAATTGTAAAAAGAATCGCAATAATACCTGCGTCCAGCCATGGAAGCACCGCCATAAGACCAATGAGACCGTTATAAAGGGGGATAAAAATGAATGTATTGTATAAATGTGAGAACATGGGTGTAATTCTACTTGATTATACCTGATTTAACAAAGATATCGGTCAGGGCCGCGGTGATCTGTGGCTTGGTGATCGTGAGCATGGCCGGTTTTGCCATGAGAATACAATTGAAAGGTGCTTTGTTGTAGTTTTCATCGACTCGAGCAATGAGTGTGGTGTCGATCGCGG
>JBAXYC010000035.1:0-7361 GCA_037127615.1 bacterium
CAAGAATCCTACTCACGCACCGCTGTTGTGGTTTGTGGCTGGTTTGATAGTTTTTTCTATTAGTTCCCTATTTGCGGCCGGAGCTTTTTGGCAGGTGCTCGGTCTTCTTATGTGGCTTGGACCATGGAGTCATTTCTGTTGTGATTCTGTTGATGTTGGCGTAATGTGGCTATGGCCGTTTTCACGACGACAATTTGCAATGCACAATTCACAAGAATCTCTGAATACGCATCATACTCAGCCACCTCGTACATGGCGTGCACTTTTTTTGGGTTATTTCAAGGAACCGGTTGCGTATCTTGAGCTTACCCTTAGTCTTGTGGCAGTAAGTGTTGCACTACATTATTTATAAAAAAATCCTCGTTTGTTAGTACCGCATTAACCCTAGCCATCATTTGCACAGGCGCGTACTTGTACCGTGCCCAATTGAGTCAGAACTATTTGACTCTTCATGATTTGATTAGCCCACCAAAGCCATGCTCAGAACCCATTGTGTATTCACTTGGTACATTTGACACTCAATTCGGTATCAGCAAAACTGCATTTTTAAAAGACGCAAATGCAGCCGCACAGATTTGGGGTATGCCGTTTCACCGTGTATCTTTTGTATACGCTGATGCCATTAGTACTACTACAGGCAAATCATATCGCTCAACTGCAAAAAATATTTTGCAAATAAATCTGCGGTATGACTATCGACAAGATGCGACAAATAAAATGTCGGATATCGGCTCGACGATTTCTACTGGCAATGCAGCCTACAATGCTCTCAAACTCAACTACAATTCACTTGTGACGACGTACACCTCACAAAAAGCGCAGCTTACTGCTCTTGTTGCGCAGTATGATTCACAAAAAGCCACCTATGAGCAGCAGGTACAGTATTGGAATTCTCGAAAAGGCGCGCCGTCAGAGCAGTACGCGGCACTCGAACAGGAGCGTCAGGCACTCAATGCTCAGGTGGGCGCGATAAATCAAGCCCAGAGTGCCCTCAACACTCTCGGTGATACCATAAACTCTGTCGTTGCTGAGCTCAATAGCACAGCTAAAAGCCTCAACCTCAATGTTGCTGCATACAACACTGTCGGTGCCACGACAGGTAGCCAGTTTGAGGAAGGTGAATTTATCCAGGACTCGACTGGGCGCCGCGTCAATATTTATCAATACAACGATGAAGACAAGCTAGTCCGTGTGCTTGCACACGAGTTTGGTCACGCACTTGGACTCGACCACGTTCAGGATCCTGAGGCCATTATGTACGCACTCAACGAAGGTGCTGGAGGAAAGCTAACAGCAGATGACACCACCGAGCTAACGAAGGTGTGTGGTATAATTTAAATAACGCTATGTCACCAAAAGCACTAATTTGGATCGGTATGACTGTCGGCTCGACAGTTGGTGCGTATCTTCCTGCACTTTGGGGTGGTTCTTTGCTTGGTTTTGCATCTATCTTTTTAAGTGCCGCTGGTGGTTTTGCTGGAATTTTTGCAGGATTTAAGCTGAAGGATTATTTTTAGTCTTATTTCTTACTATTAATAACTGCGATCGCTTGAAAAAGAAGTCGGACCGAATCATTTTGTCGTTGGCCAGGATCAGAGTGGAGTACAACAATAGCAATCGGATAGTTTTTGCCATTGAGAGCGTAATTGAAAATAGTAAGCATTGTTTCCCCTGCTGCATCGGTGCGTCCTGTTTTTCCACCAACAAGGTGTGGGTCACCAATAAATGGGTCTGTACTCAGGATGGAGTGCGAGCTGTGCTCAGTCGTTGACGCAAAATTCCATGAGTATGTTGTCGTCAGGGTAAGCAGCGGTCGTTTTGAAGTGTACAGGAAGCGACCAAACGTAAATAAATCCTGCGCGTTGGATATATTGCTATCACTGAGGCCTGACGCATCCTCAAAATGTGTCCTCGTCAGACCTAGGCTGAGCGCTAGCGAATTCATTTTAAAAATAAACATGTCATATCCATATGTTTGGGCAATACCCTCAGCTACATTGTTGTTTGACTGCACAAGTAGTGGGTACAGGAGATCGCTGAGTGTAAACTTTTCTCCCAGGCTAAACCCATATGCATTTGGATACACGTCGAGCATTCGCTGTGTAATCGTAATAGTCTGGTTTGGATCCATCGCAGTCTGTGCAACAAGTGCAGTAAAGAGCTTGCTGATCGACGCAATGGGGCCGACAGTCTTTGTGTTTTTTGATACGTATACTTCACCAGTCTCTGCATTACCAACAAGATACGCTCCCGCGGTGATCGGTGACACAGGAGTCGCGATCTCGGTTTTTGCTGGAATTATTACCGCAGGTCGTGGTGCGGAAGCTGCTGGTACTGGAGCAAGGAGGATCGGCGAGTGATCCACTTCCGGTATCGACGCAGTTATACTTGGTCGAAATGGTCGAGAAACATAAGTACTACTCGAGTGTGCGATCCCGAGTAGTACTATACAAATGATAAGTGTGATTGCCCCACCGGCAATATATTTCTGCATAGCTCACATTATATACTATCTGAGTCTAGCGTGAGACGGTAATAGGGTTTGTGATTTCTCCGACAGCGCTTACACTGATCTGGCCATTTGTTGCATCCTGGCTTACAAGATAACCTGTGTCGTAATCGCCGATCGACGTATATTTGGCACCAGTGGAAGGACTTGGGTCAAATGGAAGTGACGATATATATGCGGGTACAACGCATGATGCTACATCGATGCCACCTGAATTTGACTCTATCAATGTTGGTGACGAGGGTATCGTTGTAACCCCTGTTGGACAGACAAACGATCCTTTATGCTCTGAGATATTTTGTCCTACTGCGTTGAGTATGGCGTTGACATTTGCCACACGCTGCGAGTCACGTGCAAGCTTGAACTGTCGTGACGGATTGACTGCGACGAGGACTACAGATGCGAGTACTGCGATGATACCGATGACAACGAGGATTTCTATCAATGTAAATCCACTTTTGTTACCTTGTTTCTCTCTTTTTTTATTTTTATGATTTATTTGCATTTTTTTATTTATTTAATTACTAATACTATTAATGTTCGACCGTATATAAAGTATACAAATATGAGATAAAATCCTGATAAAGATTCGATAAAATTTTGTTAAAATGTCGTGATTTCCGACATTAGACTAATAGTTTGAAAGTTTATCAAGACTTGCGCAGTGACGGTGGCTGTGATGGAACCTGGTGTCGTTGAACTAATTCCCGAATACCCTTTTGCAATAACGTTCCGGACTGATGTGGGAGTATGGATACCTCCTTGACCGTTACTTTTCACCCGGTATACAGAGCAGTGCATATCTGGATATTGCATTGGTATGTCTTCGACTATATAAAAATAGTCACGTTCGAGCTCCATAAACACAGTGTCGAGACATGAGAGCGCTGCTGTTGTTGCTGCAATGCGATATTCTTTGTGGATGACTTCATCAAAAAGTAGACCCGCACTCGATGAAACTGATATCGCCATGAGCATGAGTGCCGTTGAAACAATAATTGTCGTTATCAGTGCAATAAAACCGCGTGTATGGATTATTTTATTTTTTATAATCTTCATATTGAATAAATTAATAAATGGTAAATGTTTGTGTCACTGCCTGCGCTCGTTCTCCTGCGAAAAGTATCGAGTATGCGGAAAACACAGAACCAGTAAGAATGATCGTAACGAAAACTGTGTAGATGAGTAATTCGATTAGTGTCATGAGAAAATAAATTAGTGAGGAGTAATAATACCAAAGCCTTGTGTGGACGAGAGCGCGGCATACAAGTGACCGTGATCGCATGTCGTCATCGTTAGGCTTGATATAGGAAGTATTGACCCGGATGAATAT
Source organism: bacterium (assembly GCA_037127615.1). Taxonomy (GTDB): domain Bacteria; phylum Patescibacteriota; class Minisyncoccia; order Phycocordibacterales; family PALSA-1337; genus PALSA-1337. The sequence continues at coordinate 3,843 of JBAXYC010000035.1, forward strand.
ATTCTTCGTGAAAGGTCAGATGTCCATATTTGTATAGGTGATGTCACCGCGTGTGTCGCTACAAATAGATAGCTTGCGTGTGCGCTGATGCTATATGCACCACCTGGTACATCAGTATGGGCAACCGGAGACGCCAGGATCGGGTCAGTAGAGATGTTAAATGAATACAACTCATGCTGACTGGTGTTGTTGAACCCGCCGCCAGAACGACCGAGGTAGAGCAGTGTACTGGTGCCATCGTATGATGCGAGAGTTTTACCTTCCAATATGTCTGATCCGCTCGGAGAAAAATAGTTGAGCTCAACCACTCGCGACGGATCGTGTATATCAAGTACGCGAAACTGTTGTGTGTCTGCATCAGCAAGGTATGCGTCGCCAGTTATTTTATTTACATAAATTGAATTTACGAGTGTGTCAGTATCGTACCCGCCTACATATCGTGGTGAAAGTGGATTTAATACATCAATAACCGCAAATTCACTGCCGTTCCATTTTTCTGTACCAAGAAAAATGCGACCCCCGTCATATGTGATTGTGCGCGCATTTGGTGCAGTCGATGTTGCTGTCGGTAGCGGAAGTTTGAGCTTTGCTACGAGTATAGGATGTATTCTATCTACAATATCAATCACCTGAAGCTGAGAAACGGAGCTATTGTTTGCTGCGTATATATAATGCCCTGCCACGACGAGTGCATTTAATCCAGGACCAGTGTTTAATGACGATACGACGATCGGACTCTCAGGTTTTCGCACGTCAATGATATAAAAATCAGGGTCAGATGCGGTAGCTGAATCAACTGCTTCATACAAAAAACCGTTTTTTGCAACGACAAATGCGTTGTCTGGTGATGAATTGGATTGTAAAAATGAAAATGGTGGAATACTAACATCAATACCAGTAAAACCAGCGCCGCTTTGTGGTGTAACTGAGCATATATTTCCTGCAAACTCACGCTCGTAGACCAAACTTTTTGCAATAGTTTGCTGATACGCCCCGTCACTTATAATAGATGAGCTAGCCACAAGCGTAGCAAGTTTGTTTCCTGCAGCCGACAGTAGACCACTTGTAGACCAGCTCAACGATAGCGCTGCCGGAATGATCAGCCCCAACACAGCACACGCTATGAGTGCCTCGATGGTCAAAAACCCGTTCGTTTTGCTACTAGCGGCTAAGATGGTTTGTAATTTCATAAATTGGCATGATGATTGATAATGCTATCGACCCGACTACCCCTCCCATCCCGAGCATAAGTAGAGGCTCGATCACTCGAGATATACGATCGATTGTTTCATCGAGTTCACTTTCATATATACGAGCAATATTTTCGCAAGCGTGTGCGACGCTACCTGTACGCTCACCTGTTTCTAAAAGGTCAATGATAATACTATCGAAAATAGTACGTCTAAATACAATATGGCGCATAGATGTAAAGGCTTCTGACAGCTTTCCTCCTCTCGTAACTAGGAAAATCGAGTTATCCACTATCCTTTTAAATTCAGAATATGGCAATCCATCTCGTACAGAGCTGAGTGCAACAGGAAGCACTTCTCCGCGGTCGAGAAGTAGCCCAAGAGGTTTGAAAATGCTTATAACGGCCATTGCTCTAAGCATTCGTCCAACAATCGGAAGCAAAAAAAGTATAGCTCGTATGTACTCTCGAAATCGAGCACTCATTTTCCAAAATAGTGTAAGTAATGAGATGGCGCCAGCACAACACAACATAATCATTAACCAATGATGTGTCAAAGCTGCTTGTATGGATAGTAGAATCCTTGTTAATAACGGAAGTGGTATGCCCATACTTGTCACTAGAGGAATTATTTTTGGAAAAATATATAAAATAAGAAACAGAGCAATGCCCAATGTCGCAGCACTAATAAATGCTGGATATATCATGACGCTTGTTAGTTTTTTGGAAAGTTCATCTCGACGCTCAAGTGTAGCTGCTATTTGAATAAGAGCTTCCTCAAGTGAACCTGAGCTTTCCCCGATACGTACAAGATGCACAAAAGCTGAGTCAAATAACTGAGAGGCTGCAAGTGCGGTTGAAAACGACTGCCCGGTATTTACTGCCCCAATCATGACGATATATATCTGGTGCAGTTTGTTTTTATCTGGAATCGATCGAGCAATGAATCCCAATGTGTCAGGTAACGAGATACCGCCACCAAGAAATGTGGCACACCGACGAGCAAACCTAGCCTGTGCACGAGCATTTAATTTTTTTATAAATATTTTTCTTTTCATTTTATTTAATTGAAATTGGTCTATTACTCAAAGAGTACGCGCAACATTTCTTCTTTTGTGGTTAGCCCTTCTTTGACCTTTGCTTGACCATCCTCATACATTGTATGCATGCCAGCACCTCGAGCTCGATCAAAAATAATATTCGAGCTATCTACTCCTCCACTACCATGTTGAGTGATGGCCAGGCGCATATTCTCGTCGACCAATAACGTCTCGTATATACCAATGCGACCTTTACCTGCTAGCTTACGCACAAGCCGCTGTCCGATAACCAATGAAAGCGTGGCGGATATCAAGTATGGTTGTAGACCCATATCGACGAGTCGCGGAATGGCAGCACATGCTGAGTTGGTGTGCAGCGTCGAGAGAACAAGGTGACCAGTCAGTGCACTATGGATAGCTATCTCGGCTGTCTCAGCATCACGTATCTCGCCAACGACAATAATATTTGGATCCTGCCGGAGGATCGCTCGTAGACCAGTAGCAAACGTAATACCATGCCGCACGTTTACCTGTACCTGACGTATACCCGGAATACCATACTCGATTGGATCTTCTAGGCTAACGATGGCTACCTCAGGACGATTTACTTTTTCAATAAGAGAATATAGTGTTGTTGTCTTTCCAGAGCCAGTTGGCCCTGTAACAAGGATGAGGCCCTGATGTCGTGCGAGGGCCTTGTCGACACGTGCGATATCATCCACAGTAAACCCAAGCTGATCGAGCGAGGACTTCCCTTTTGTGTTATTTAAAATACGTAGGACGGCATTTTCTCCATGCTGTGTCGGGAGAATCGCAACCCGTACATCGCAATCTATATCTGTTTCCATGTCAGTTTCTGCTGGCTTATTTTCTTTTATATCACTTGCCACATGTCGAAAGCGCCCATCTTGTGGTGTGTGGTGTACATCGGTGCGTGCATGCGCCAGTATCTTTATACGAGCAATTACTTCGGGGTGGACGGCTGCAGGTATCGTGCATATTGGCCGCAATAAGCCATCAATACGAAATCGTACTGATGATGCATCTGGATATGGATCAATATGAATATCCGATGCACCATTTGCAGCAGCTTTTGAAATGATTGTTTCGACAAATTCAACTGTTGGTATTTTCATGCACCAAGTCTACAAAAGGCGCGATAAAGTTTTCGTAAAGATTTGTTAAAATTTTGATAAAGTTCACCATTACACAACAAAAAATTGAAAAATAAAACCGTTCTCGTGGGCGGTACGATATCTATTTACTTTCATCAAGAACATGATAGAATGC
>JBAXYC010000036.1:0-7351 GCA_037127615.1 bacterium
GCATAGAGTCGACGGCGAACTTTGTTTCGTTCAACCGCGGTTTTGAAAAACTTTTTTGGGGCAATAGCAGAAAAACGACTCAAGAGAGTCTTTTTCGTTACATCCGGCGCCACCTTCATGGCAGTCAGTGTAAAAAAGGGGGAGTGAAAAAGCTTTCCAGACAAAAGTGTCTGCTCAACAAGCTCACTCGTAAGCCTCCGGTGTCGGGGCAACATATAATGTAGTAAAAAGTTAAAAAACGGCTATACAGCTATCTTTGCACGACCTTTCTGACGACGTCGCTTGAGTACATTGCGACCTCCAGATGTCTTGCCTCGCACCAAAAAGCCATGAGACTTAGCGCGCTTTCGTTTCTTTGGTTTGTATGTGAATGACATAGTGGGACAACTATACATTACCATCGGAAAAAACTCAAGTCGCACGGTGGTTTGATTCTGTGTTGAGCTAAAATTATGATAAAAACTAAATATGTTGTGAAATATTTTTTGTCCACAACTTATCAACATAGTTATAAACTTTCCACAAGTTCTCTAATTTATAAACAAGTATATAATTATTTTCACTTATGAATGAACTGATCAATCTATGGGATGGTGTTATGGCTGAGGTCCAAAGTTCAACGTCAAAAGCTAGCTTTTCTACATGGTTCAAGGGTACTCGTATCATTAAAATCGATGAGGGGGTAGTCCATCTCGCTGTACCGAGCCCTTTTGCATATGATTGGCTCTCAAGTAAGTTCCACAACGAAACATTACGTGCTCTTCGTAAGCTCAATGAACATGTACGTGCCCTTGAGTACATTATTATTGACGATAGTAAGAAAAAGGCAGAGGAGGGAAGAAAAAATGAACCCGTCGCTGCACCCACACCAACCATATCGATGCCTTTGCAGGATTTTTATGTCAACAAAGACGACAATCTCAATTCTCGTTACATTTTTGAAAATTTTATCGTTGGTCCATTCAATGAGCTCGCGCATGCCGCATCACAAGCTGTCGTAAAAAACCCCGGCAAGGCCTACAACCCACTTTTCATCTACGGAAATAGTGGTCATGGCAAAACCCATCTCATCCAAGCGGTAGGGAACCATATCAAGCAGGCATTCCCAGATAAAAAAGTATTTTATCTCACTTCAGAGCGCTTTGGTTCAGAATATTTTAGTTCGCTGCAAAACAATACAGCTCAGCAATTCAAAGAAAAGTATCGCAAGTATGATGTCATCATCATGGACGACGTACAATTTTTCTCAAGTAAAGAAAAATTCCAGGAGGAACTCTTTCACCTCTTCAATACGTTTCACAACACAAATCGCCAGCTCGTATTTTCATCTGACAAGCACCCAAACTTCATTCCAGATCTCGAGGAGCGCCTCAAGACCCGTTTTGCGTCCGGTATGATCGTCGATATTCCAGCACCCGATCATGAGTCTAGAATGGCTATATTAAAGGCTAAAGCAGCAACCTACAACATTTCACTCACTGAGGATATTATTGATTTTCTTGCAAAAAACGTTGATGGGTCTATTCGTGAGATTGAGGGTGTTATCAACACCATTTCTTGTCAGGTCAACCTTAAAGGAAAGGAGCTCAGCCTCAACGAGATCAAAAATCTCATCAAGAACAACCAAAAACCAAAGAAAACAACATCCGTAAAAGAAGTTGTGAAGATTATTTGTGACTTCTACAACATAAAAGAGGAGAGTGTGTACGATAAGACGCGAAAAAAAGAAGTGGTGAAGCCTCGTCAGGTTATCATGTACATTCTTCGCGAGGATTTCAACATTTCCTTCCCGTCTATCGGTGAAAAGCTTGGTGGTCGCGACCACACGACGGTTATTCACTCGTGTGAAAAAATAAAAGCGGACATTAAGACAAACCCAAACCTTGTTGAGGAAATTTCTCAGATTCGCGCCATGATTTAATTTAGCATGGTCGGATTGTGGGGATAAGTTTGGGGAGAAGTACTGCGAATGGTGTTAGGAAGACTGTGGGTAAGTGAGCGGTCGGTGGGGATTATTTTTTGATAAAAAAAGAAAAGTGGATAAGCGACGAGGTTTTCATTTTTTATCAACATTTTAAAAAAATAATTTTCGTTGAAATACCCATACATGGAAAGGTTTAAATAAAGTTATACACTTATCCACTGTCCTAATAGTAATAATAAGTATTTATATATAAATAATAAGAATACGATGAACATCGAATGCAATCAGGAAAAATTAATAGAAGCGATCAGTCAGGTCGAGAAGATAACAGGGAAGCATATGACCCTGCCTGTACTCTCATGCGTCTTTCTTGAAGCAAAGAAAAACAATACACTGACTCTTAAGGCGACCAACCTGGATCTCGGAGCGGAAGTGATCATTTCTGCGAAAGTTCACGAGGAAGGCGTTGCAGCCGTTTCTCCTAGCATTCTTGGTTCATTCGTTTCTGGTCTCAAGGCGGGCGAAAAGGGGATCACTCTAAAGGTTGTCCAAGGAAATCTTGAGATTAAAACTGCGAACACAAACGGAACCATCAAGACAATGCCTCATGAAGACTTTCCAAATATTCCAAAGATTCAAAACGGAAACAAATTTACTATCTCCGCAGTCGATTTTGTAAAAGGCCTCAAATCAGTCTGGTATAGTGCGTCAGTCTCAGGTATAAAACCAGAGCTGTCGAGTGTGTATGTGTATTGCGAGACAGGATTTATTGTTTTTGCGGCGACAGACTCGTTCCGTCTTGCTGAGAAGAAGATTAAAATGAAAAAAGAGGTTGATTTTGGTCAGATTCTTATTCCATTCAAAAACATTTCTGAGATCGTTCGCGTCCTCGAGAAGGTAAGTGATGAAGTTGATGTTGAACTCAATAAGAACCAAATATCCTTCAATCATAAGGGTTTTTACCTCGTTTCGAGAGTTATCGATGGGGTTTTTCCAGATTATCGACAGATTATTCCTAAGGATAAAAAGACAGAGGCGCTTGTACTCAAGCAAGATCTGCTAAACACTCTCAAACTTTCTCATATTTTTTCAGATAAGTTCAATCAGATCAATATAAAACTACTTCCTTCGAAAGGAACGTTCGAAATAAAGACAAAAAATAGCGATGTTGGGGAAGCGGTGAATACCATCGACGCAGAAGTTTCCGGGGAAGACATTGAAATCAATTTTAATTATAGATATATCGCTGACGCCTTCCAATCGATCGACGCCGACAGTATTACGTTGAGTTTTAGTGGCCTTAATCGCCCCATGGTCGTGCGTCCAGTGTCTGACGCGAGTTTCACCTACATTGTCATGCCGATGAACCGCTAAGGTCATTACAGAGGCTTGCTCATAAAATATTATATGTTTAATATTGGTTCATTTTTCGAAAAATTTAATAATGCTGCCCTTCGAGAGATAAAAAGAAGGGATGTTGTTGCCCGAGCGATCGAAAAAAACATTGGGGCGGCTATAGACGTAAAAGATATTTCTTTTAATGATAAGATTATTCAAATTAAAGGCGCACCTGGCCTTAAAAACCAGATTTTTATGAAAAAAGAAGCAATCCTTTCGATGGTTCGGGCCGAGCTTCCCGGAGCTATTGTTACTGACTTACGTTAAACGTTGTTGAGGCCTCACCTTGGTTATTCACACTATCGAAACCTACAACCCGGAGGGTGTTTATTGATTGGATACCTTGAATGTCGCTTGGAGTAAAGGTAAGTGTCCCTGGGTTTGTTGAATTTGAGAGAATGTATTGATTGTTCACATACAACTCTGATTTTTGAAGCGGGTATTTACCTGTATTGGCAATAGTGACAGTAATTCGCTGGTTTGTGGCGAATGTCATTGTTGGATCTGGCGAGGTGATCGAGATAACAGGGAAGTTTGCTGGCACATGAACATCATCGGTGAGGGTTGGGATGATCGGGTTTGCAGCGTCCTCTTTGAAACCAGGGTTTGCTTTGAGCCATGTATCAAACCAGCTTCGCACGCCGTATTCCCAGTATTGGTATTGTGAATCGCTGTTTGGATCAGTTGGGATTGGACCTTGAGGGTCATTTTTATTTACCCACTGGAGGATAGAATGGACACTATTGAAAACAACCTCTTTCTGGTCTTGAACAGGTGTGTATTGAGTAGCAACCTTTCCTGACACGCTGTCTACTTTATATGAAACACCACCTTTCCACACACCACGAAGTACCGGCTTGAGATCTGGAGACTCTGGGTTTGGAGTTTTAAAATTTTCTATTGGTAGTCCGCTCAGTGCCTTTACCATGAAAGCGCCCCATTCAGGTGTGATAATAAGTGTAGAGATCTTGTCTTGCATTGGCGAGTTATCATTTTTACCAGCCCACGCACCCACCACAAGATTTGGAGTGTATCCAAGTGTCCAGACATCTTTATAGTTGTTTGTGGTACCAGTTTTTACTGCTACTGGGCGCGACATAGGGTCTGTGATCTGTTTTATACTCGCCATACGAACACTTGTATCAGAGAGGATGTCGTTGATCTGGCGAGCTGTTTGGGCGGTGATGACTTGTTGGGCTGATTGGTTTGGATCAATAGCAGCTTTTTCAAGGACATTACCATTACTATCATCAACTTCGAGAATTGATCGGTATGGGTTTCGAAGACCGTCGTTTGCAAAAACACCATATGCACTTGTGAGATCGAGGAGGGAAACTTCACCACCTCCAAGCACCAAGGTGAGTCCATAACGTGCAGGATTATTGAGGCTCGTAATACCCATTGCTTGAGCGGTTTTTATAGAATCTGGGATACCAGCAAGATAGAGAGCTTCTACAGCCGGGAGATTTCTCGACTGAGGAAGAGCAAAGCGAATTGTCATTGGCCCTTCAAATGTATTGTCATACTCTCCAGGGTTGTAGCAAATACTTGAGCTTGCGGTCGGGTCTTTTGGTTTACTATCGGGTGTACAGGCTGTCGAAAACTCTATTGGCACATCCCAGAGTATGGTGTCAGGTGTGTACCCCTCCTCAAAAGCGGTAGCATAGACGAATGGTTTAAATGTTGATCCAGGCTGACGATACGCAGTAGCTATATTAAAATTTCCGTCGATCTCAGTGTTGTAGTAGTCACGTGATCCGACAAGGGCTAGGATATCACCGGTTTTTGGGTCGATCGCCACCATAGCAGTGTTACTTGCGTTGAAATTTTTTTCTAAAGTAGGGCCGAAACTCGCTACGGTGTCCTCCATTTTTTGTTGCATTGGATAATCGAGAGATGTGATTACTTTCAGACCGCCATTTAGGACGGTATCCTCACCATATTTTTTTTCGAGGTAGTTGCGAACATCAAGAGAAAAGTGCGGTGCGCGTATATTTGTTGTGTTTTTTGCAAAAAAGTCGACTTTTTCAACGAGCGCTTTCTGGTATTCATCCTTTGTGATGAGTTTGTAGAGAAGCATTTGTTTTAAAACGAGTTTTTGGCGTGAATCAAGCGCTGGTTTGTTTTTTCCATATGGCGAATAGTAGCTCGGCGCTTGTGGAAGGGCGGCGATATATGCTGACTGGGCAAGTGTTAGATCGCTCGCATCTTTTCCAAAGAAAGCTTTGCTTGCCTCCTCGACACCGTAAATATTGCCACCATATGATGTCTCGTTGAGATAAGCAGAGAGGATATCGTCTTTTGTCATGACACGAGTGATCTTCACAGCAAGGACCCACTCTTTAAGTTTTCGAGAAATTGTTTTGTCGGTTGTGAGTAGGGAGTTTTTAATAACCTGTTGAGTGATTGTTGATCCACCCTGACCGTAACTCCCAGTAAATATATCAGCGATGATTGAGCGGACAATCGACAACGGCTGAATACCAATGTTGTTATAAAAATTGTTGTCCTCAATGGCGACCGTGGCTTTTTTTACATAGTCGGAGATGGCTGATGACGGCACAACGGTGCGTTTTACATTTTCATGAATATCATAAAGGAGAATTTGACCTGTACGATCATATATTTTGGTTGATTGTGATACTTGGCGTGTCTGAAAGGCGCTGAGATCTGGAATTTTGAGACTCGCGACCCACATAACAGAAATACCCGCACCGATGAGACAAAGCGAGATAATAGTAAGGATGACTGCTCTAATATGACGTGACCACCAATGACGATGCATCGCACGGTGTATTTGTAGTCGAAGTAGCTTCCATTTCAATAAAAATAGACGGATTTTACTGGGGCGACGAGGTCGGTGGGCTGTTGGATGAGGTGTGTGCAACATGGCAAAATTGTACCATACATGCTAAATTATGAACATGATTTTACGTACCACATCAGAGCCGAATCCTGAAAAAATTGAACAATTTTTATCACAAGGAATCGAAAATATATATCCAAATAAGGATTTTGTTAAGGCGCGACTTTTGAAAGGCAACAAAGGCGACCAGCGTCTTACGATGTATCTTGGTATTGACCCAACCGGGCCGACACTTCACCTCGGGCACGCGACAGTTTTAAAGAAACTTAAAGAGTTCCAGGATCTAGGGCACGAGGCAGTACTTTTGATTGGCGATTTTACTGGAATGATCGGAGACCCGACCGATAAAACAGCCGCTCGAAAGAAGCTGACCCGAAAAGAGGTTTTAAAAAACGCTAAGCTGTACAAAAAACAAGCGTCCACATTTCTCAAGTTTAAAGGAAAAAATAAAGCGCGTATCGTGTACAACTCATCGTGGCTTTCAAAAATGCGTTTTGCCGATGTGCTGGAACTTGCTTCACATATGACCGTCGGTCAAATGCTCGAGCGAGATATGTTTGAGAAGCGCACCGAAGAAGGGAAGCCGATTTTTATACATGAGTTTATGTACCCCCTCCTCCAAGGGTACGACAGCGTGGCGATGAATGTTGATGGAGAGATTGGCGGAAATGATCAGACATTCAATATGCTCACGGGGCGCGACCTCATGAAGACAGTTCTTAATAAAGAGAAATTTGTGATGACAGTAAAGCTCCTCACCGACACGACCGGCAAAAAAATGGGAAAAACAGAAGGGAATATGGTCAGTCTCGACCAGAGCGCTGAAGAAATGTTTGGAAAAGTGATGTCATGGTCGGATGGGCTTATCCTTCCTGCGTTCGAGCTTTGTACGAATGTTTCTGTGGAGACAATAGCCGAGTTTAAAATATCTCTTGCAGCGGGAATGAATCCGCGAGATTTGAAAGTGCGCCTTGCAAAAGAAATCATCACTATATATCACGGTGCAGACGCAGCTGGCGCCGCCGAGGAGAATTTTGTAAATACATTTAAAAAAGGTGAGTTGCCAGATGATGTGAAGGAAGTTTCTGTTCCCGCAGACACGCAACTTGTCGATGTGTTGGTAAAAGAGGGTATCGTGGCATCGAAGGGGGATTTCCGAAGAC